>CAYSSE010000126.1:0-11330 GCA_964433355.1 uncultured Desulfocicer sp. | reverse complement strand
ATGGAAACCTCCTTGGTTACATCCATCCCTTCCATTTTCATTCGAACAACGTGGTAGGCATATTGCTTAAGGGATTCGATCTCTGCCAGCCAGTCGGCAAATTGGTGCCTTAACGCCTGTTGCTCAATTAATGGTTTTCCAAAGACAGTTCGCTTTTTTAAATATTCAACGGTATCGTTAATGACATTTCTAACGCCGACATAGGCACCCGGCATTGAAACGAAACGCTCATGCTGAAATTGCTTCATCTGTTGGATAAACCCTTCGCCTTCAACACCGATTAGATTTTGAGCCGGTATTCTGACATTGTCGAAGAAAATTTCTGCGGTGTCACTGCTTCTTACGCCCAGTTTATCGAGTTTTTTACTGACTGAATAACCGGGTAAGTCTGTTGGAACAACGAAAAGACTGTAACTGTGATATCCCGGCTCATGGCTGGTTCTTGCCAAAAGGGTTAAAAAGTCCGCCTGCGTTCCGTTTGTGATGTATGTTTTTGACCCATATAGAACATATTGTTCCCCTTCCCGTTTGGCAAAAGAGTTTAATGCGGAAACGTCTGAACCGGCATCGGGTTCTGATACGGCAATGGCGGAAACCATTTCTCCCCTTATAGCAGGTTTCAGGTAGGTTTCTTTTAGATACTCACTGCCAAATTCATAGATGGCAGGTGTAGCCATGTGGGTCTGTACGGTAATTGCAAGTGGAATCCCGCCACATTTGATATTGTACATTTCCTCCAAAAACACCAAGTCATACCAATAGTCAAGCCCTTCCCCTCCGTATTGGGTATCGTATCTGATGCCCAAAAAACCAAGCTCTCCCATTTTTTTAAATAGGGCATGGAGGGGAATAAAACCCTGCTCTTCCCATTCATCCACATGGGGGTTAATTTCTTTTTTAACAAACTCCCGTATTGATTTTCTTACCTGCTCATGCTCTTTTGAAAAATATAAATTTCTGTCCATAAACCCCTCCTGTATTAATAAAAAAGCATGTTCATTTTTTTCCTGTATTTAATTTAGATATGGTAACCATGTTTTAAAGGGAGAAGTGTTTCTGAGTATTCCAGTATTTTATAGAATACGTTCCCATTTTAATTCAGCCGTTTGTGCCGTTCCATTCATCAGTTGTGGTGATGTCTGTAATATCAACCTGTCTTCTTTGACCACGTATAATCGTTTCAAATCAGTCCCTGACCAGTTGGCAAATGAAGATAACTCAATGTGGTGAACGACATGGTTCCCATCTATTTCATAGGTTCCGCAATAAAATACAAACGATTCCGCAGCATTTCGCTTTTCTTCAAGGCTGCCACAAAAAAGATCGTCAGATTCAAAATGGGATTGATTCTTCGTTGTCAGGCAAACTGACATATAGCCCTGTGTGCTGTAGATGATGCGGCCTTGTGCATCTTCCCCAAATGGAAAAGTCACAATACCATTGGCGTTATGGTTAACCCATGAAATTAGTTTCCATGTGCCTAAGAGTTGATTCTGTTCCATGTTTCCTGATAACATCAAGTTAAATATCTATTGTTTCAAGGTATCGCTCGTGTCGAACTGCGCAGATATCATTCCCCGGCGCCGGCGTACATTTCTTTAATTACCTGTTTTTTTAATTTGCCGGTGGCTGTTCTTGGCAGTGGTTGCTGGGTAATCATGATCTTGCGGGGTTGTTTATAACCGGCCAGTTTGTTTTTGCAAAAAGCTAAGAATTCATCTTCTGAGAATGCTTCGTTTTTACTGGAGGTGATGATTGCCATTCCTACCTCTCCCCATTTTTCGTCCGGAATGCCGATGATTGCCACTTCTGAGATATGAGGATATCCCGAGAGAACAAGTTCTATTTCAGCAGGATATACGTTTTCACCGCCGGAGATATACATGTCTTTTTTCCGGTCGGTGATGTAAAGAAATCCGTCTTCATCTCTATAACCAAGGTCTCCGGTATGAAACCAGCCGTCAACAATGCAATTGGCTGTATCCTCGGGCAGGCACCAATATTCTTGGATAACGTTCGGGCCTTTAATTACAATTTCACCAACCTGCTCTGGTGCGAGTTCAACTCCCATGGCGTCAATTATTTTTATGAGTACATGAAACAGTGGTTGTCCGGCTGATCCCAACTTGTTCAAAGCGTACTCCGAGGCTAACAGGGAGGCTCCGGCCGAAGATTCGGTCATGCCGTAGCCTTGGATTAACTTTATTTCCTTGGCCTGAAATGTTTTGATCAGGTCAATTGAACACGGCGCCCCACCAACAACAAGGATCTCCATGCTTGAAAAATCCACACTGTTCCATTCAGGGATGATCGTCATTAATTGGAACATTTGCGGTACGCCAAACATAAAAGTTATTCTTTCTGAATCGATTATCCGCAGGGCTTCTGCGGGGTCAAAATTTCTTTGAATAATTATTTTGCAACCTGCATATATAAGGGGCATTGCAGATATGTTCAAGCCACCAATGTGAAAAAGTGGTGCACTGCATAAACTTACCTCATGGCCTTTATAAGCATTCAAATGTTGTGAATTTATGCTGTTCCAAATCATGTTCTGGTGGAGAATGAGCGCACCTTTGGGGCGGCCGGTCGTTCCAGAAGTGTACATGATAAGGGTAGGGTCATCTATCTCCACTTCGGAATCAAGAATGGGTTCTTTCGTGAGTGACTTATTTATCCAGGTATCATATTCAGTATCGCCTTCAAGACCACCGGGCATTTCGGAAATATATGTTTTAATGGAAGGGCAAACTGCTTTAAGATCATTTACCAACTCTGCGAATTCGGGCGAGTAAATCATTATTGAGGGCTTGGAATCATTTATGATAAATTCCAGTTCAGGCGCTGCCAGTCGAAAGTTGAGAGGAACCAGGATCGCTCCCATCTTGGCCGCAGCAAAAAGGCTTTCCAAAAAGATGTTGCCATTGGCCATGAGTACAGTAACTCTGTCTCCCTTTTTAATTCCGACTTCTTTAAATTTATGTGCGGCCTGATTGATCCGGTTGTTGAATTCCTCCCAGCTAAGGGATAATTCATTGTATTTTAGAGCCACTTTGTCTGGTTTTCTCTCGGCCCAGCATTTGGGCCAATGTCCTAAGTTCATAAGATTCTCCTTATGTTGATCTCAAGAGTCATAAGTTCTCATAACTCCTTAGAAATCATTAATACCCATAAAATTAAAGTTTGAAACCCAGGGTTAATAATTTCAGTTAGTTAGTCAATGTCTATACAAAACATGCTGAGAACTTATGACTGACAAGGTTGATGCGATTCGATTTTAATCGTTAAAAAAACTTCATAGCTCTCAAATAAATGTTGTTGTTAGATTAACTTTTTACTAAATGTAATAATGCTTTGTAAGTCAATGAATCAAATTCACATGATTTTGTCAAGTTTTTTTTGATACTCTAAACATGCGTCTGAAATAAGGTGAGATGGTTGACTTGTATGGGGAGGGGTGATTAGTGAGATAATGTTGGTGTTATCTGCGATTCGCCCATCGGTGTGTTGCTCGAAATTTGGAATGAAAACCATCTGAATTTAATGTATATTTTATTGTAGATGATATGGAAAAGATGTTTTATTTGGCATTCAAATGGTCTACTTTTGGCGGATTGTATAGTATGGTTGATGTTGAGAGTGATTTTCTTGACATTCAAACATTGATATTGCTATACATGTGAATATTGTTCGTTAAGTGCTTTTTTTTGAGCGATTGTTATGACCTTTCTTAGACAAGTAAGATGTTATGATCTGAAATTGCGGCCTGAAGAAGATGCTTTGGGCCGGTTTTCCGGGAAGGATCCTCTGGCCCATGAATTGTGTCTGGAATCCGAAAATGACATCAAAACCCATGAACCCTTGGTAAAAGCGGTTCAAGAACATGGGGTGAAAATCATCTCCCAGATTAATCATGTGGGACGGTATGCCCAGAAGCGGCTGCTCGGCTGCCAGTCTGTGGCCCCGTCTGCAGTAGCCTGCAGATTAACCAGTGAAGTCCCAAGTTTACTTTTTTTAGTACTTTTTGATATAGATGGTCAAGTATTCCAATTTTGAATGATGAATTTTAATTTGAGTGTGAAATAAAGTATGGAAAAACAATATATAAAAAAAGACTTGGTGGACGATTGGGAGTCACTGCAGAGGATATTTATAAGACCCGAGGACGATGCCTCCCGTGAGACCCTGATTAAATATATGGAGCAGATTCTTTTTGGGCTCCATGAATTTTTAAACAAAAATGTGGGGGTCACCGAGTCCATCAGCCTTAAGGCCTTGACGGATCTTTACAAAGAGACTGTGATCAGCCCCCTCCCTGAAAAAAAATTGGCAGATGTGATTTCAGATATTATCGAGGGCATTGCCCCCCGAGCCGTTAACGTGGCATCGCCCTATTTTGTGGGTCATATGACAGCGGCCATTCCCTTTTTTATGGTTCATTTAAAGGCCATTGTGGCGGCTTTGAACCAGAATGTGATCAAGCTTGAAACCTCCAAAGTGCTGTCTGTGCTGGAAAAGCAGGTGCTGGCGAAGATTCATCGGCTGATGTATAAAAACAGCGAAGCCTTTTACCAGGCCCATGTCCAGAGTACTGACACCTCCCTTGGATCTTTCACCACGGGGGGGACAACGGCAAATCTTACAGCCCTGTGGGTGGCACGGAACCTGTTGCTTAAGCCCTTTGACGGATTTGAAGGCGTTGAATCCCAGGGGATCGCAGGGGCACTCAACGCCTATTCCCTGGACCGGGCCGTAATTCTGGCCTCCCCCCGGGGACATTTTTCCCTGAAAAAGGCGGGGGGAATTCTTGGCATCGGGCATGGGAATGTCATTCCTGTTGATGTGGATGCCCACCATCGTCTGGATGTATTAAAGCTGAACCAAAAGGTTATTGAGCTTAAAAAAAACGGCAGAACCGGTATTTTGGCAGTGGTGGGCATTGCCGGTGCCACGGAAACAGGGATTGTGGACCCTCTGGATGATATTGCCGATGTGTGTGAAGATCATGGGCTCCATTTCCATGTGGACGCTGCCTGGGGTGGGCCGGTGATGCTGTCCGAGCGATATGCCCACAAATTAAAGGGCATTGAACGGGGAGACTCTGTGAGCATTGATGGACATAAGCAGTTCTTTATGCCCATGACCTGTGGCATGGTTTATTTCCGTGATCCCCTGGCCATGGATGCCATTGCCTACCATGCCAACTATGTGAACAGAGAGGGCAGTGTGGATCTTGGTATTAAAACCCTGGAAGGCTCCAGGGAGGCGAATTCTCTGATCTTGGACAGCTCCCTGAAAATCATGGGAACCCGTGGGTACGGATTGATGGTGGACCATGGTATTGAAACGGCCCAACGCTTTAGCCAGGCCATTCATACCCGGGGGGTGTTTGAAATGGTGACAGAACCAGAGCTTAACATTCTAACTTACAGGATTTTGCCCCAATATCAGGGCGCGGATGATCTTGGCCTCCCCCATGGAGAGAAAAAAACTGGAGGATGGGGTGGATCAACTTAATATCATGGTCCAGCGGGAACAGCGGGAAGCTGGCAAGAGTTTTGTGTCAAGGACTCGCATCCGTCGGGGACCCGGGGACATAGAAGGGCAGGTGGTATTGAGGGCGGTGATCATGAATCCCATGACGGACATGGATATTCTCAATGAAGTCCTGGATGAGCAGGGGGAGATTGCAGAAAGACTTTTGAAATCTCCTGACCTGTTTTAAGGCAATTACTTAGTATCTGCTGATTTTCTCTTATAGCACACGAATAGCCTAAATGACTGTTAAGACCTTTTGATGAAACATGATGCTTTGAAAAGGTTTGTCAGAGGCAAAACGCCTATTATAAAGCTATTTTTGGTTATTTTGAACGCAACACTCCATTCTGGAAAAATACAATCCCAGTGATAAGGAATTCAAAAAAAAAATTAGCCCAGTAAACCCAGTTTCATCAAGCTTTGTTCACTGATTTCTTCGTTTCTGTAGAGCTGAATAAATTTTTTCAAATTATAGGCAGTCTGGCACAAAAGAGACCAAATACGATCCCCCTTAATTCCCAGATAGAGACTTAGTCCAAAACCGCGAAGATTCTTTGAGACCGCTATAAATCCTTCTGTTGCGGACCGGGCTTTTTGACAATATTCTTGTTCTTTTTCTTCGACATCCTGGGTTCTACCAAGAAAAATATGCGAAGCTCCTTTGGGAATTTTTTGATTTGTTTGGCTTCGGTAACCCTGATCACCTATGGCATATTCAGGAACCCCTTTCATTTTTTGGCTACCCACTTAAGGCGGGACAATTCTGTAAATTCAATGGGTTAAAAGCTGGGTCTTTTCTACGTTCTCGCGGCAGTGGTAATGCCCCAACTTTTTCTAAAGTCCATTCGAACAAATCTGGAAATTTTTTATCGAACAATCGTTCCGCACTAGTCGTGCCGTCAGCACGACGCAGATCGAAGTTATGTATAGCAGTCATTGCCTTTAATCGTAGTGTATTCAGAGATCTCCCATTGCAATACATTTGAGAGAGCCATCCATTCCTGCCTTCTACAGCAGAAGATGTTCGTTGGAATTTTTCAACCATCCAGATAGCCCAAGCCTTCCAATGCTCTATCTCCTCATCACTCAAAATATGTAATAAATGATGTGCTCGCCACGCATTCAAAGCTTCTTCCCAAGCCTTTTTGTATGAAGCCTTCATGACAGGATTTTTTGTCTTCTCCATCTGCCTGTGCCAATAAAATACGGGCAACAATAAATATGTCACCCACTCCTGCGTGGTTTGATTGAGGTTATACTGAGTAAGATTTTCTCTTACCCATACCCACCACACACCTACATTGGAAGCAATGTCTTCAATTTGGCGAGTAAATTTCCCCAAAGCATCACGGCTATCCGAAATAGATACGGATGCCGCTATTTCTGTGAATTCATCAGCGCAAGCCTGTAGCCTTTTCATTACATCTTCTGTGGTTTGTGCTTCACCGCTGCTCTCATTAAAAGGATGCACTGAAAGCGAAATTTTTTGAAGTTCGGTATGATAATCATCATGATTCTCCTGATGAGATTGTAGGCACGCTTCCTGTTCTATAAGTGTTTTTTCCGCAGCTTTGATAAGATCCTCGTCTTTATTCCGCTGGCGCAAACTGGATATACTTTTTTTAAGGTCTTCAATTTTATTCTTCGTTTGAGATAATTTGCGGTGCAACTGAACACCTAACCATTTGCTGATCTCATATTGACCATGAAAAAGATCTGAACCAACCTTTTCACAGCCAAAGCCATCCATTCCTAATTTTATCAAGGCTTTGGCTCGATCACTGACAAAATGCCGAACGCGGAGCCCTATTTCATTCAACCGTATCTGTGCTTTTTGATTCCAAGTTTCATAAGTTCTGTCTTCTGCCTCTTCTTCTAAAAGCAAATATCCCGAGGACAAATCCATTAATACCAATAATATCATTCCGTTAAAAAAAGTTTCATCACCAGCTGCAATAATATCTTGAGTTTTATTACTTTTGCATTGCTCCTTTTCTTGAATGCCTTGATATTCAACAAGCAATCCTTCTATTTCTTTTAATTTGCCCCGAAGAGCTGTTGGTGAAACTCCGACATGGGAATCAATTCCCATCCGTTTTAAAAAATCTGAGGCTCGTTCGGCACCAATTCCCCCTTTGATACAAAAGTCATAGAGTACAGCAATCACCAAACGACTGAGGAATTGCCTGCCCAACGCGGTCTCCCAAAATTCAGATTCTGGACATCGGTTTCTTTTTAATAGCCCTTTTAAATGACGGTAAACACTACTTTTGGGAATACCTGTTTGTTCACTCAGTTTATAAACTGACTGCTTTCCTTTTTCGACAATAGACTGAATTATTTTACGAGAACGTTGCCAGTAATTTATCATCTTGAAGCCTTTTTTTCAGAATTGGTTTTCTAAAGATTATACCTTCAAATGATAAAAATATCCTTCATAAAAAAAAATAACAAATTCGAGAAAAATATCCCGCCTTAAGTGAGTAGCCCATTTTTTCTTGAAATAATTCAGTGGTCTTTTTCCATAAAGTCGTATCATTGGGCTTTCCAATAAAATTTTCCATTGTAACCATAAAGCCTTGACGATTGAACGAAAGCTCAAGTGTAGTACCAAATTCACATTTTGGATACTTTTTACCCTTAACAATGGGGCGAGCATCTGGTTCATCCAAGGAAACAATTCGATCGGGAATATGTCTTTCACCTGCAAGCTTTTGTTCATTTTGGTCATGCAACAATGTCAAGAGATCCAAGAGAGTCTGTGCTTTTTCTCCCTTTTTTCCACAGCCTTTAAGACTTTGAACAATTTTTTCAAATTTCCGCAATGCATCGGATAAAATCATTATGAATTCAAATAATATCTCATTAATTTCAGTTTCTTTACGATTTAAGTTGTATTCTCGCCATAATTGCTTGACTTCCTGATCATCCCACCAAATAGAAATTTGAAATCTTCGGGCAAATTGTTTCATCTTTTCAAAGGCTTTAAAAATCAATCCAATATCTGTTGGATAAATGATATTGTTTGACAAAACGCTCGAATCAATCAGCATAGCATCATTTTTGATAACCCCTGCAATCCTGAGAAGATTGAAAATGATAAAATCTATCACCTCCATCCCCTCAACTCCAAAACGTTTTCGCAATTTACTCAGATTACTGTGGTGCATAAAAAAAGCTAAATATTTATCTGGAACATTGCAAAAATATTGCATATATCGGTTTTCCTTGACTTCGCAGATAATCTTTCTATCACTCAAAATCCTGAGTTTGGAAAGAATGAAAAGCGCTATCACTGTTCGAAGCGGGGTGCCTATTGCTCCTTTTTCAGCATTGTAATAGCAAACCAATTTGTCGATTATTTTTTGCCATGGAATAATCTTGCTCAGGACAACTAACTCATTGGCCGGATCTATAATATTATTCTTCACCCATTCTTCACTGAGACTTTCCACATTTTTTTTTAATCATTTCAAATCCCTCCGGTTTTTATGATGTTGAAGGCTTTAGAATGTGCTTAAAACGCTTAAATTTAGGCATATTATAACATGATACTCCAAGTATTCAATACATTTTTGAAAGCCACCTTTATAGAAAATCAGCAGATACTACTTAGGGAGTCAGAGGAAATTAATTTACCTGCAAATCCAGCTGAAAAGCAGATGTCTCTAAGCCTGGAAAATATAAGTGGTAAATTGAAAACTTCTGACTCCCTTAGTACTACGGCTAAATTTACCAAAAAGGCATTAAAATTATAATTTCAAACCCTGGGTCGGATCCCCACGGCTTCGCCAGGCCATTATTTTTCCAAAATTAAAACCTGGTAACATAATGACAGCCAAGGGATTGTTTGTTACGCATGGCTACCTTGACAATAATAAAAGCGGTTTCCACGCCGTTTCTCAATTCTATGATCTATCGGTTCAAGCGAGCTGATCGGTAGAATTTGATGATGCGATGTGCGTGGTAATTCAAATCCGACCGGGCCCGTTCCAGCCCCCGTCGGCTCCTTACAATTCCGGCGGGCGCATTCCCATTTTCCCAGTTAAAAAATTCTGTCTTTTGATGAAGTAAAAATGATATGTTCCATCTCAACAATCAGAAAAGGGGGGAAGGAGAGTGAATTTCATGCAGATCAAGGAAGCCCACAATTGTGAAACCGTTGAAGAAGTGTTTACTTGTTTGAAAGAACTGGACGAAGATAAGCAGCTACTCCGCAGTCCAGAGGATGTAGCTCAAATGGAACAAAAAATCATGAGGTAGACGGCAGCGACACAGAAAACTGACCAAAGACTGTCGCCCTATGGCACATACCAGGCGATAAAGGCTCATTGCAGAAATATTGAACAAAACGCTGCAAAGTTCAAGGATCAAACCTCCAGTTGTGGCAATCAAAGCTTTTTCTGCTATATTTAGAGGCATTTTTCGGTATCGCAATACAAAATGGGGTAAAATTGTAAAGGTTGCTTTGCAGTGAGTGCTCTGAACCCGCCAAATTACCAGGTCATTAACCAAAACCCTTATATAATGAGAGTGGCAAGTCAAAGAAAACCGCCGAAACAATCTTTTCTATGCTTCAGTTGAACACCAATGGATACCAGAAAAGCAACGACAAATTCTATGAAGGCCTTTCCATCCTGAATAATTCTCAGATACGCCTCAGTTGTTTTAAAATCAACGGTGATTGTATGATCTTCTCTTTTTCTTTTCATGGTCATATCCTCCATATAGTATCTTGATATTATCCATATTGTATCAAAGATAAGAGCATGAAATACATGGAAATTTACTCTATCACTTAAAACGTTGGAATCTGAGACAGCCAAAGGAAGGACCCGGTATCATGGTGCTTGGCGAGAGCCGAAGCTTTTAATCATATATGTTGTTGATGCACATGGAAAACAAGAAAAAAGCTTCAAGCCCATTATTGATGGGTGCTTCAAAGGCCCAGATGGAATATTTCATTTATTGAAGGGCTATTTGGAGTTCCTGCATATTCAAAAAGCGGATAAAATCTTATGGCTCATCGCGGATTCGTGTGATTTCATGACAAAAACATTCACACAATTTTGTAATAACTCAATAAATTCAGAATATTCAGTTTTAAGAAAACTGCTTATTTGAATGATTCTCACACTAATCCGCGATGAGCCAATCTTATTTATTGCAGACGGTGCTCGTTGGATCTGGAATAGAGTTCCCGGACTGATTAATGATTTGTGTTTGAATCCGGAGAATGTGTACGAACTTTTTGATTTTTACCAAGCAGTAGAGCATCTGGGTACAGTTGCAGGGCTACGAAAGAGTTGGTCTGCCAAAGAACGAAAAGCATGGATAACAAAACAACGACGCCTTCTGATGAAAGGTGAATCGATAGCCGTAGTCCGGGCAGTACAGACACTCTGTAGAGGCCGGAATAGTAAGGACATCAAGAGGGAGCTGAATTACTTTGTGCGTAATGAAAAACGTCTGGCGTTTACAACTGTAAAGGCATTGAATCTACATTGCAGTGGTATCGGTCGTCATCATTCTTCCCTATGCCGACACAAGCAAAACCATCCCTTCGGATCTGTTCAGAACCCGGACGGTTGCGGAAGAGAAGGGCCGAGACCTCTATGTCAGTAACGGATGCGTTTATTGCCATACCCAGTCGATTCGATCGGTGGACTGGGGCCTGGGCGCAGAGAGGATGGCCCAGGCCGGGGATTATCTAAAGGATTACCCCATACTTTTAGGTTCCCAGAGAACGGGCCCGGACCTCTCCCAGGAAGGCGGAGAGCATCCTAATGACT
>CAYSSE010000125.1:0-11397 GCA_964433355.1 uncultured Desulfocicer sp. | reverse complement strand
GTTGTGGCAGTGGTGACTGCCATGTATGTTTATATGAAAATGAAGTGTCCAAGTAGCCTCAGCAGAGCCCCCGGGGAGGGGTAATGGAACAGACCAATTGGGCTGTCTAACAGTTCCGGGTCGCTTCCATTACCCCTCCCCGGGGGCGGCATACAGCCATTTTCTATATTCGTTGTGTCCGCTAGGACATGTGGGTTATATGATAAATAATTAATTAAGGAGTTATAAAATGAAAAATATGGGTGGCATGATGAAACAGGCCCAGAAGTTACAGGCAAAAATGCTCAAAATGCAGGAAGAACTGGCATTAAAAACCGTGGATGTCTCGGCCGGAGGCGGCATGGTGAAAGTAGTGGCCACAGGCAACCAGAAAATCCAGTCCATCTCCCTGGAAAAAGAGGTGGTGGACCCTGAAGATGTGGAGATGCTGGAAGATCTCATACTGGCAGCGGTGAATGACGCCTTGAACAAATCCCAGGAAATGGTGTCAGGGGAGATGGGCAAACTCACCGGCGGCATGAATATCCCGGGTCTGATGTAAACTTGAACTATTATCCTGAATCAATTCTAAAACTCATGGACTGCCTGACCACCCTGCCGGGTATCGGTAAAAAAACAGCCGAACGTCTGGCACTCCATATTCTCCATGCCCCCCGCACCGAGGCCCAATCCCTTGCAGATACCATCCTGGCCCTGAAAAAAAACGTGACCCTGTGCGCCACCTGCTTTGGACTCAGCGATCGGACTACCTGCCGCATCTGTAGCAACCCGGTGCGGGATGCTGGCACCATATGTGTGGTGGAAAACCCCACGGACATGGCGGCCATTGAGAAGACCGGTTCGTTTTCAGGTCTTTACCATATTTTGGGGGGGGCATTATCCCCCATGGATGGCATTGGACCCGATGAAATCCGCATCAAAGAGCTGTTTACCCGTGCCAGACATCGCTCCACCCGGGAGATCATACTGGCCACAGGGACAGATGTGGAAGGAGAGGCAACAGCCGCATACATTGCGGATCAACTGAAAAACACCCGGGTGTGCGTCACCCGTATTGCATCGGGGGTTCCCATGGGAGGGGATCTGCATTTCGTGGATCAGGTCACATTACAGCGGGCAATGGAGGGACGAAGTGGATTGTAAATTTAACACAGGCGATGATATTTTTGAATGTACCCAGTGCGGAGAGTGCTGCCGGGGGTTTGGCGGCACCTATGTCACCTCTGAGGATATTGAACGGATTTCCCGATTCATCCAATGTGATCCTGACACCTTTGTTCCCCGGTTCTGCGATATGTCCGGCTCCCGGCCGGTGTTAACCCTTGGAAAAAAAGGAAAATGTATTTTTTTTGATGAGCTGTGCACCATCCATGAAGTAAAACCATATATGTGCCGGGCCTGGCCCTTTATTCAAGCCCTTGTGGATCATCCGGAAAACTGGGAGGCCATGGCGGGCTCCTGCCCGGGGATGAAAAAAGGGGTGCCGGAAGAGAGCATCCAACGCATTGCGGCCCTGGAAATCAAAAAAACTGCAATCCTCTTAAAAACCGGCAAATGAAGGATACCAAAACAGTCTATGCATCTTTCATATAAACGGGCATGTCCTGCCGGACACAACGAATATTGAAAATGATATCATGCCGCCCCCCCCCGATGGGCAATGGGCTCGGCCCGGAACCGTAGACGGCTCAATTGGCCGGTTCCTATTACCCATCGGGGGGGCTCTGCTGAGACTTCATTTTCATATAAACTGCCATGCTCTGACGAACACAACGAATGATAAAAATGGTACTATGATGCCGCCCCCGGCAACTGCCCTGACCGGAACGGGAACGTCGGGGGGTATTTTTGCCCTTCCAGGCTAAACCACAGAAACTGCGGGCAAGTTTGTCCTCAAACAGAGTCTGTGCTTCTTAACGCCTGGAAGGGCAAAAATCCTCCCCCTTTGGTTCCCAATGTTCCGGTCAGGGCAGTCGCCGGGGGCTCTGCTGTCGGTACTTTAATGCTGTATTTTCGATAAAAACATAAAGATCTATTGGGGCATCACATAATTTGGCCCTGCAATGAGCATGGTGTTGGGCAGATGGGTCTGGATCATCTCCATGGTGCTGCCAAAGAGCATATCCCGCACCACCCCATGACCATAAGCACCCATCACCGTTAAGGCATTGTGGGGAACCGTATAAAGGTTGTGTTCAAATTTACCGGTTTCAAAGAAATGCCAATCCCGCACCTGTTGGGCCACCTCATCGGTCATGCCCCGCTCGGCAATGATCTCTTCAAAGGCCTCTTTGGACTTGCCATCTGCCTGGGTAAACAGATCCAAGGATCTGCCGGTCTCCCGACTGAGCCTGAGTCCCAGCTTTAGCGCCTTCACCGCATTCACCGACCCCCCAAAAAAGACCAAAATACTCTGCCACTCCTTGAAAAGGCAACTGGGAATCAGCACAGGAAAACGAGCCGCATTGATAATACGCCGCACCTTGGGGCCAATATGTCCCAAACTGATCTTGGAAGACAGATCACTGATACTCCGGGGGCAACACATGAAATCAAAGTTCACCGGAAGATCGGGCAAGGTGGAGGCAGTAAAATTTTTGGGCTGTACAAACCGGGGGGCAATATTTGCACCCCGGGCCAACTCCTTGGCATGGGCCTTTGCCGTTTCAGGGGCTGTCAAATAAGATTCATCCAGATCAACCTGCACCACATCATTATCATAATACATAAGAAATTTGGTATACTCGGGAATATAAATCACAATGGATGCGTTGATCTCTGTGCAGAAATACAGAGATTGCATGAGAATTTCCCTTCCCAATGGGGTATTTCTGAAAACATGAAAAAGTGTTGTCTCCACATATCCTCCTGACCCGTCAATAAGCTGGCAACCCATAAATCATTGATACTGCCACGGTCTTATTTTCCGGATATAACATAAAAATGGCGACACCCGCAGGTGCCCTGATTATTTTGATACTTTGTCAGTTTGTTAATGGTCAAATTTGTCGATGCTGCTTTCACGGGGTTAAAGTAGGCAGAATCTGCCCCAGACCCACCAGATCCGTTGGTTCAAACTCGCTGGGTGGTCTGTACCTTGAGTTCATCCCGATATTTATCCAATAAGGTGGCCTTGGATATCATCCCCACAAACCGATGGTTGCTGACCACCGGCAGACTGTAACAACGGGTAATATCCATTTTATGAAGCACATCGGCCAAGTCATCGTCGTAGTGTACCGTCTCTACATCCACATCCATGATCTGTTCCACCAGCACGGCATCATACATCACGGTGTTAAAAATATACGGTCTCACATGATCAAAGCGTACCATTCCCATGAAATGGCCGTTTTCAGGGTTTTCCACGGGAAAATAATTGCGGGTGGATCGCTTCACCACGTACAGAAATTCTCGCAGGAGCATCCCCGGCGGCACCGAAATACAATCTCTCTCAATGACCTCCCGGATGGTGATATCTGCAAGAACCCTGGCATCGGTGCCCGGCCTTAACAACTGCCCCCTTTCCGTTAAATCTTTAAGGTAAAAAGAGGCCGGTTCAAAATAATGGGTAATGGTGGTGGAAAGGGCTGACACGATGATCAAGGCCAGCATCACCTCATAACTTCCCGTGATCTCCAGAATCAAAAAAATCCCCGTCAACGGTGCCTGGAGGATACCGCTGATCATTCCGGCCATGCCAAGCAGGGCAAAACAGCCCTCATTGACCCAGGTCACCGAGGGCATCAAAAAAACCAAGAGCCGATGGTAGGCAAGTCCGGCAAAACTACCGATGACCAGACAGGGGGCAAAGATACCGCCGGAGCCCCCCCACCCCAGTGTAAGGGCCGTGGCCAGTATTTTTGCCAGACAGGCAATGGCGGCAATGCCAAGCCCTGTGGTAAACACCCCCTGGATCATGGCATGGATGGCATGGTAGCCCTCCCCGAGCACATCGGGAACGGCAAACCCCAGAAGCCCCACGGCAGCACCTCCCATGGCGGCCCGGGCCCACAGGGGAACTTTCACCTTTGCTGATACACGGTGCATGCGCCGCAGCAGGCGTGTGAGGATCAAAGAGGCCATGGACGCTGCCAGGGCAAGCCCCAGGCAGGCCAGCAGATCCAGGTTTCCGATATTAAAACTGCCAAGACTTTCAAAGGCGATGCTGTTACCCCGGAGAAGGCGACTGATCTCTGCCCCGGAAACGGCGGCCACGGCAATGGGAATGATGTTCACCATGGACCACTCCCCCAGAATAATCTCCATGGTAAAAATGATGCCGGTGAGGGGGGCGTTGAAAATAGCGGCAATGGCCCCGGCAGATCCACAGCCCACCAGAGTGACCCGCTGGCGGTCATTCAAATAAAAGAACTTGGCAATGTTGGAACCAATGGCCGCACCGCTCATCACCACAGGGGCTTCGGGGCCCGCAGACCCACCGCTGCCAATGGTGAGACAGCTTGCCACCAGCCGTGAAATACTGGATCGAAACCGCATCAATCCCCCGTATCGGGAAACACTGTAAATCACTTCGGGAACCCCATGCCCGGCCCCTTCATTCATGGCTTTTTCAAGAAACAATGAGGAGAGCATGGCACCTGCAGCTGGCAAAAGGAATGCCCACCAATAATGACGCCAATGGTGAAGGGTTTCCAGCATAAAAACAAGGGAAGTGTTAAGAGCCAGAGCGGCAAGTCCACTACAGATTCCCACAATAATCCCCATGAGAATCAACAACATACGGTCATCACGTCGAAAAAAGGGAAGGCGTGCCGGGTGACGCCAGGAGATAAAGCGCTTCATTGTTTTAACTTAAACCCCTTTTTTCTCAATCTGCGCTTCTTTCGCGTGAATACACTTCAACAGTGCCTCTGCTGGTGGCCTTGTTTTCACAAACGAAATAAAGGCACTATCCCTGAGACAGAAGGAAAGCCGGGAAAGCAGGTTGAGATGACAGGCCACGGCCGGGCTTAAAATCAAAAAAAGCGTGGACACCGGCAAATCATCAATGGCATGAAAGGGCACACTATTTTCCAGATAACAGGTCACCACCATGGGAATTTGAATGCCTTCATCCAGGGGATTTCTGGGATGGGGAATGGCTATGCCCTGGCCGATGCCGGTGGAAGTCAACTGTTCCCTTGCAAGGAGTTGGGCAAAAAGTCCCTCCTGCTGTCCCTGGGAAAGCCCGGGAACCTGACCAACCGCCGCCTGCAGCACCGTGTCCCTGTCCATACCGGTAATCCCATGATGGACACCGCCACTTTCCATGGCCGACACCAGAATAAACTCCGGGGCATGACACACCCCCCCTGGCCGGTCTCCGCAGACGGCCATTGTTTTTTTCTGTTTGGCTGCCCATTTATTGAGTTCTACCTCATGGAACACGCCCATCTCACCCGTCTTACTCACCGGGATTCTTCCTTGACGAATCCATCGATCCAGGGTCTCTATGCTTAAATTCAACCGTTGCGCAATTTCTTCCAAAGTCTGTCTCATTTTTATCCTATCGGCCTTTATTAGGCCGTAAAACCCAATGCTTTCGCTTTGGATATAAGCCTTGTTGGAAGGACTCGCTGCGCTCGCCTTCCAACCAAAAGTTGCAACAGACATGCTTCGCATGCTGATGAACTTTTGGCTAACTGTTTTTTTCGAACACGGTGGATTGGGGTCAACCATAAAGATCCATGAAACTAAATAATTATACCACTTGTGCTTTTTTTTCAAGAGCCATATGGATTAGATGTGTGGAGGGGGTGGCATCATTCACTGTAATTTTTAAGCCACCAGTCATCCCAATTGGATGCCATAAGCGTGCTGGCCAAGGCACGCCCGGTGTCGGTGTTTAACCGCCCCAGAACATGGGGCAACCATTTTTCAGGGGTTTTAGTCCCAATATCTTGTAATTTTTTCAGTTCAAGGATAAATGAAAGCTGGTCTGCATCCCGGGCCAACATGGCCTCCCTTGTTTCCCCCCGATTAAACTCATTGACCAGGGCGACAATGGATTCCCCAAAGGCAAATCCCTTTGCCATGCGTGACAAGGCCAGATCTTCCCGAGCCGTGACATATTGTTTCTGCACATAGTTCAGATCTCCGGTTCTTGCTTCGGCAAGGTCATGGACCAGGGCCATGGACACAATTTTCCCCGCATCCACACCAGGTTCCATATTTGCCATAGCAAGGCAGATAAATGCGGTCATAAAGCTGTGTTCCGCCACACTTTCCTTCCCTGCTCCCAAAAATTGATATCCGGATCTTGGCAGCCGGGTGAGCATATTTGCCTCGAAAAAAAGATCCGTAATTTTTTGATTCATCCTCACTCCTGTGTTCACTTAAACCACCGGATCTGTGATTAATTTCATTCCATCCGGGGCAGTTGCATTCCAGATCATGGCTTGACATTTAACCGCCCACCGGTTTAAGTACAAAGGCAAAGGAAATATACTGCTGGACACAGCGACAAAAATTTTCCTTTGATAAGCCAGCAAACATCAAATGCCACGCCATCTTTTTTAAAATCCATGGGGGAAATCGCATGAAAAAAACAATAGGAACCCTGGTATTTATTTTTTTAATGCTATTGCCCATGACAGGCAGTGCCAGAGTAATACCAGGAACCGAAAGGGTGGAAACCGACCAGGGACCAGTATTTTACTACACCATCCAAAAAGGGGACACCCTATGGGATTTATCCCAAAAATTCTACAACTCCCAGTGGGTCTGGCCAGGATTATGGGAGTTGAATCATCAGATCAGCAATCCCCACTGGATCTATCCGGGCAACAGAATCAGAATCTTTCTGGCCCATGGGATGAAACCGCAAACGCCCCCCCCAGCCGTCCAATCCCCTCAATCCATAGAAGCCCCAGCACCCTCAGTGGCACCTTCCCCGGCATCTGAACTCAAACCCCGATTGCATGGGATCACCATTAGCAATTTAGATTTTGTTAAACAGACCCCCGTCCCCCCCCTGGGCCATATTCTCATGTCTGAAAACGGTGGCACCCTTTTATCAAAGGGAGATACGATATTTATCAAACCGGTGTCAAAAAACAATTTCATTCCAGGTATCCAATATCATATTTTTTCAACAAAAAAAGTGGCTATGGAATATGGCAAAATAAAATTCAGGGGCGTAAAACACACCATAAAGGCCATTGTCACCATCCTGGACAGTAGCGACGCCTTTACCCGGGGCGTTATTGATATAGCCTTCAGGTCATCCCAACCCGGAGATCCCATCATGGCCCATGGCCCACTAAAAAAAGAAATAACCGTCAATTCCACACCCCGGGCCATTCAGGCCAGAATAATTTGTGCACAGGATGACAACGAACTTCTTGGCGAGGACAGTATTGCCTTTATGGATGCGGGAAGTCAAAAAAATGTCAGGCCCGGAGACATATACACCCTTTATAAAACCCAGACCGCCCCTTCAAAAACGTTGTTTAAATCGCCTGTTTCCCTGCCCCTGTTAAAAAATGGCAGGCTGATGGTGTTGCACACCGAAACCATTTCTGCCACAGTGAAAATT
This sequence comes from uncultured Desulfocicer sp., assembly GCA_964433355.1. Classification (GTDB taxonomy): domain Bacteria; phylum Desulfobacterota; class Desulfobacteria; order Desulfobacterales; family Desulfobacteraceae; genus Desulfocicer. Next base: position 3,857 of record CAYSSE010000125.1, on the reverse strand, counting down.
ATTTCTTCCAATGCAGAGGTACTTATAGGGGATATTGTCAGATAGAGGCGTTTAGGAAAATAAGGAAGTTCATGACAAATAATCTACCCGTCTTCACTTAAAATATGCTGTAAATACTGATTATTAAGTTTAAAAGTGGGGTATCCTTCATATTACCTCAAAAGTACTTTACAGTCTTTTGGGAAAAAGATCCTGCAAACGGGGAATGCTCTAAAAAAGTGTAAAGTAATTTTGAAGGATGCCAAAAGTGGGTAGTTTTATTTCTATGAAGTCCTTAATTGCTCCCCATACAGGATATCACGGCTCCAGGAAAATCCTGGGTAGAGCCACCACCTGAAAGACAAACAAAAAAAGGTCTTGCAGGTATTTCACCTGTAAGACCTTTTATATAACATATGGTACCGAAGAGAGGGCTTGAACCTCCACGCCTTGCGGCACTAGATCCTAAGTCTAGCGTGTCTACCAATTCCACCACTTCGGCTCGTAACAAAAGCATAAGTCCTTCATCACAATGGAGGTCTTTCTACAATAAAATAAACCTCAAGTCAACCTTTAACTCGACAAAATATTTTTGTTCAGTATCATGGGGCTGACAAAAATTAAAATTCCGGCCATTTTTAAGAAAGCGGGCCTTATCACTACATGCGACAATAGGGCCAGGCTTGACTTATGGAAATTTAAGTTTAAATATTGAGGTATCTACTACACCAAATCTTAAATCTATCGGGGGGTAACCGAGTAAGTTCTCAATAAAGCCGGGTATTCAGGAATTGTTTTTGAATAGTGCCTGGCGTTAAAGGCGAACCAGGCTTTGGCAGCCCGAGGTTATTGAGAACTTACATAACCGAAACTGAAAACACCTGATATTCAAAGGTTTTTTTCACGAATAACCCCGAGGAATTTATGATTCAGTGTACTACCCCATCCCAATTGAATTACGGGGCCAACGGGGTAATCACCCCCAAAATAAGGAAATTTATTTCATGATTACAACAAAAAACACCACTGTGGGATTCATTGGCATCGGGGTAATGGGCAACCACATGGCCCGGCATATTTTAAATGCAGGATATGTACTGCATATCTATTCCCGGACTCGATCCAAGACCCAAGATCTGTGCCAGCAAGGAGCTGTGTGGCAAGATAGCATCGCCCAACTGGCAAAGCAATGCCAGGTCATCATCACCATGGTGGGATATCCCACGGATGTGGAATCCATTTATATGGACAGTGATGGCATCCTGGAAAACGCCGGTTCAGGAACTATTACCCTTGACATGACCACCTCCCGTCCAGACCTTGCCGCCACCCTGTATGAGACGGGACAAAAAAAAGGGATACACTGCCTGGATGCCCCAGTAACCGGAGGAGATATCGGCGCAAAGAATGCCACCCTTTCCATCATGGTGGGGGGAGAAGTGGAAGGTTTCACACGGATCTTACCCATCCTGGAACTCATGGGAAAAAATATCCACCACCAGGGCCCGGCAGGCAGCGGACAACACACAAAAATGGCCAACCAAATTGCCATTGCAGCAGGGATGGTGGCCATGTGCGAGGCGCTTTCCTATGCGGGGAAAGCAGGCTTGAGCCTCGAAAAAGTAATTGAAAACATCGGACAGGGGGCTGCCGGTAGCTGGTCCTTACACAATCTGGCCCCCCGAATCATTAAGCAGGATTTTTCTCCAGGGTTTTATGTGAAACATTTTATTAAAGATATGGGAATCGCACTGGAATCGGCCAAGGCCATGGGACTTAAAACACCGGGACTGGAACTGGCAGCCGGCCTCTATGCCCAACTTGCGGCCCAGGGTAGCGAAAATGAGGGAACCCAGGCTCTTTACAAATTATTTCAAGAATAAAACAAAAGAGAGAGGATGAGGCGAGATGTTAAGAAGGGTGTTTCAGGATGTTTCAGGCTATTTCCCCCGGGCTGATCTAAAAACCATTAGTTCGAGCACTTTTTTATAACAAATTGAATCTATTGATATAAAAAAATAACAAATAAAATATTCAAACAGAATTTTATTTAGATTACAGCATGTTATGATGGCTATCGAACCGAGGGTAAAAAGGGTACACTCAAAACAAAATGGGGGGCTGGCTCTCAGGGCAAACGCATTAAAAATTCAGCTTCAATAAATTCAATTAGTTATGAAAAATAAATTTGAGTTTTTGGATCTTCTTAAAAATTTTATTTTTTTAACTACTTGAATTTATTACAATCAAAAATCATGCTTGGCTTTAATGCGTTTGCCCTGGGCTGGCTCTAATTCTGCCTCCCAAATCAGCAACAAACCCAACAAAACCATATTGGACGTTGGGGTCTTCCCAGGACAAATTATCATCCCATCCCAAAACGAAAAAAGGCCCATAAACAAAGTAAAAACAAACCTTGTAAGATGAGCCGTATCTTGATTAATTTAAAAAATTACTTATTTTCCTATCATACTTCTTATTCAAATGGTGCCGAAGGGGAGACTCGAACTCCCACGAACATACGTCCACTAGTCCCTGAAACTAGCGCGTCTACCAATTCCGCCACTTCGGCCCTTTGATAACCAATTCCAAAAAAGGCAATCCAGAAAAAGGATTGATTTGAAAAGATAGGTGGTTTATATATGTGTTTTTTGGCTTTGTCAAGCCTATTATTTCAAAAAATACAAAGGGAATTATGGAACTGATTGAAGACATTGACTCACTAAAAACACCCCCGATTGCCGGGGTGATCACCATAGGAAATTTTGATGGGGTACACAAGGGTCATCAGGCTCTTTTTCACCGGGTAATTGAATTGGCAAAACTCAACAATGCCACTGCCATAGCCATCACCTTTGACCCCCATCCTTTAAAAGCTCTGGGCAACAACGGTCCCCCTTTGATTACCCGAAAGGATCAAAAAACTGAACTCATAGCTGCCGCTGGCATGGACACCTTGATTTATATTCCCTTTACCCGGGATTTTGCCGCCATTTCAGCCCATGATTTTGTCAAGGATATCCTCCTGGGCCGCCTGGGAATGAAAATGATTGTTGTGGGGCCAGATTATACCTTTGGTAAGAACCGGGAAGGAAATGTCTCTTTTCTTAAAAAAATGGCAGAAGAATACCGCTTTGAGGTGATTATTCCCGACTGGGTCAAGGGCACAGACTCAGATACTAACAGAATCAGCAGCACCCAGATACGTGAACTTGTCATGGAAGGTCGGGTGGATGAAACAGACCCTTTTTTGGGACGTCACTATCAGATCCGGGGAAAGGTGGTAAAAGGGCGGGAGCGGGGGGGCAGTCAATTGGGGTTTCCCACGGCAAACATCAAACTCCATGATGAACTCTGCCCCAAAATGGGCGTATATGCCGTCACGGTGGAGACCACGACTGGCACATTTAACGGGGTTGCTAACATTGGGTACAGCCCCACCTTTGATGATCATATTTTCACCATTGAAGTCCATATCCTTGATTTCTCCCAGGATCTTTACGGTACCCGCATCCGGGTGAACATGATCAAGCGGCTACGGGATGAAATTAAATTTCCTGATATTGATGCCCTTTCCGCCCAAATCCGTGCTGACATTGAAAATGCAAGAAAAATCCTGGCATAAAAGTTGGCAATGTGGCATCCTTTTTGCCGATTTTAATGGAACACCCCCATGGTAGTGAGTACCTGCCACAACAAAAATTGAAACGCTCATGATTCCAAACCGTTGGATTGATTCTGGTACAAACTGTCACGGGCAGACCATATTCTGGCCTTGGCCTGCCCACAACGAAGCATAAAAAAATGTTAGAGGTGCCTACTCTTTCATATAAACGGGCATGTCCTGCCGGACACAACGAATATTGGGTCGTAGACGC
>CAYSSE010000124.1:0-11443 GCA_964433355.1 uncultured Desulfocicer sp. | reverse complement strand
TGAAAATGTAGTCAATGAAAGCGGTCTGGGGGCCCTGGACCAGGATGCCCTTGAATCGGCCCTGGCCGGACGGGATGTGGGTCTGGAGTTTGGCATGGATCAGTCCAGCTTCTTTTTTTCCGGAAAGGCAGATGCCAAGGAGGTGGAACTTGTGTTTCAGTTGCTCCAGGCAAGCTTTGTGGACCCGGGATTCAGAAAAACCTCCTTTGATCTTTCCCGGGAACGATATGGTCAGATGTACAAGGAACTCACCGTCTCACCCCAGGGGATGATGGCCCTGGAGGGAGAGACCTTTCTTGCCGGGGGGGATAACCGTTTTGGAATGCCTGATATGGAGGCGGTGAACGCCATCACCCTGGAAGAGATACAAGACTGGTTGATGCCCTCCTTTACCCGGGCACCCCTTGAGGTCTCCATTGCCGGGGATATCCTGCCAGAAGAGGTTCAGGCCCTGGCGGCAACCTATCTGGGATCTTTGCCCCTGCGGGATTTGCTCCCCTATGACACCGCACCCCGGCAGCCTTTGTTTCCCACGGGACAGACCCGGGTCATTGAGGTGGATTCCAGAATCAATAAAGGCCTTGTTCACCTGGCCTTTAAAACCGATGATTTCTGGGATATCCACCAGACCCGGCGATTAAATGTGTTGTCCCAGATTTTTTCCGAGCGGTTGAGAAAGCAGGTTCGAGAAAACCTGGGGGTGACCTACTCTCCCCATGCCATGAATGAGCCCTCCCAGGCATATAAGGGATATGGGGTGCTCCATGCCATAGTGGCTACGGCCCCTGAAATGGCGGATCAGGTGATGGAGGAGATGGAAAAAATTGCCGATGCCCTGGCCAGGGACGGGGTGACTTCAAAGGAGTTGTCCCTGGTGCTGCCCCCTGTGTTGACCCATATCAGGGATATGCATAAAAAAAATCGGTACTGGCTCAAATCGGTGATGTCCGGCTCATGGGATCACCCGGAACAGCTCCAATGGCCCCGGGAAATTTATTCCGATTACAATGCCATCACCCCGGAAGAGTTGTCGACCCTTGCTGCCAGATTTCTGGGCAGGGAAAACCGGGCGCGTCTGATAATTCTGGCGCAATGATGGGCATCATCCAAAAGTAGTTTATACTTTCTGACTGCCTCCCCATTTCCAAAGATTTTTTCTGGAAACGTGCAACTACTTTTGGATCAATATGAAGGATGCCCAATTATGGGATGATTTACTTTTCCTGGAACTGCTTGTCCTGACGATTCTTGGATACCTTGTCAGGATCAAAAATCCTGCCGCTCATGGCAATGTAGACCCCGGGCGGCAGGGCCTGCACCGCTGCAATGGCCGATCCAAGATTAAAGGTGGCATCGCTGGATTTAAACCCGGCAGGCTCCATGGCACCGGTGAGAACAATGGTTTTATCTTTGATGGCTTTCAGGGCGATGGCGGTGTCCACCATGGTGTCGGTGCCATGGGTGACCACAATGAACTGTGCCGGATCATTGGAAATGGCCTCGGAAATGGTCTGCCGATCCACCGGGGTCATGTCCAGGGAATCTTTTTTAAGCAGGGATATGATTTCATATTTAAAATTGACCCGGGCATCTTTAAGGATGGTTTCGATGACAGGGGGTCCCACATGATATTCACTCAGTGCATCAAAATAGACCTTGTCAATGGTGCCGCCAATGGCAAAGAAATTAATTTTCATTTTCAAATATCCTTTTAAGAAGGCTCATATTGTGTTTCAGAGGCTTTTGTCAAAATCCCCATCCCCTGAAATGGCTCTGTTCCAGGCGGAAAGGGAGATCTCATACCCAAATCCCCTGTATTGTAAATAGTTGAATAGCTTTTTTTTGAATTTTTCAGGGGCCATCCCTTGCCATGTCCTGAGCCTGGGGTGCACCGCATTCCAGGCCGAGACTTCCTCGTCAATATCTTCAAGGCTCATGTCAATGATGCCCTCTTTAATTCCTTTTTGTCGCAGTTCACAGGTCAGGGCAAATCTGGATCGGGGTTTGTGTCTTTCCCGGCTCTCTACAAACATCCGGGCAAAGGCCACATCATCAAGCAGCTTATCTTCCATGAGTTTCTGGAGTGTTTCATCAATCACCGGGACAGATATCTCTTTTTTCATCAAATGCCGTCGCATTTCCGCCACACTGCGGGGCCGGGGTGCCAGGAATCTAAGGCAGATATTGTAGGCTTTTGCGGGGGATGTCTCAGTACTGTTGTGACTTTTCATCATCCCTCCGATCCTTCCAGGTGACATGAAGGGTGGCCAGAATTCCCTGGTCTGTCGCCCTTGCAATGGTGTGCACGGTCATTGGCAGATCCGCCTGGAAGGTGATCTGGGTGCGGGATACAATTTGGTCACCATAAAAAGCCTGTTTTTGAAAGATGACATCAATGGTTCCGGGCCGGAATTTTTCCAGAATTTCCCGGGGAAGGGTTTCAACTGCCCACTCCACATAGATGGCGTTGTTGACGTGGTCATTGAGGTCAAGATCATGCATTCTGACCTTGAAAAAAAGTTCAAAATCCACACGCTCCCAGGGCTTGGGGGGCAGTGGAAAGGGCTCCCTGGTTAAACTGTGGGCCAGCATCTCCCGGGGAAAATATCTGTCCAGGCGCACGGGCCGCTGGTTTTTTTTATTCACCATGACCCAAGCCGTTGTGGCAGTGATAAAGGGATTTCCCCCCCCTTTTTTTCCCATGTGGATCTCCCGGACCTCATAGAGGTTTTTCCAGGCACGGCGGTGGGTGGAGACGCTCACCGTTTCCAGCCATCTGGGATATGAGTGAATCTCAATGTGGTAACGGTAAATTACCCAGGCAAGATTCTGCCGGGCCAGATCAAAGCCTGACACCCCCAGGTGGTGGGCATGTTCCGAGGCCGTGTCCTGGAGAAAATTCATGATACTGACAACTTTGATCAGTCCCCGGGTATCCATGGTGGAGTAGCCCATGGTCAATTGTCTTTCAAAGGGGGCAGCGTAATCCCGGATATAATGATCACAGATCTTCAAGGGTCACCCCATGAATTGCATGGTATGCCGGGGTTTCATAGGGATGAACCCGGATAAGTTCCTGGAGCACTGCCTTAAGCAGATCATCTTCACACACCATGTCCACCCTGGCCTCTTCACCCCGCTCAATGGTATTTTTTTCGCCCTTAAATGGCTGACTTCCCGTTAATGGTCGGAATTGTCCCTGGCCCATGGTGCACCACGCACAGGAATCATAGTGTCCGATTTTACCTGCACCTTTTTTAAACAGGGCCGTCTTTACCGCCTCAAGATGGTCCGGGGGAACATAAAATGATATTACATACATGTTGCTTCCTTTTTCGGCCAAACATTTACATGACCAACCCGAATATTTACAAGTTGCCGGTGTTATTGAATCCCCACTCCTTATGATACTCTGTTTGATTTTTCAAGGAAGTTTTTTCAGCAGGGTCAGGGGGGTGGTCAGGATGTCTTTCAGGGTATTGAAAATACCTTTTGTCACCTCCACCGGGGACAGGGCCATGACTTCGGGGTGATACAGGTCTCCTTTTGCGGTGATGGGGATGGAAATGAGATCTCCCTGGAACATGGTATTGATGACGGGAAGTTTCTGGATGAGCTCATCAACGGACTTCAGGGGAGAGACAAAGCAAAGAAGATCCATGGTTTTTTCCAGCGGATCAATCCAGCCAGTGATGAGCAATGTCATGTCCACACCGTTAATCACCCCTTTTTTAATGAAAATTCGGCTCTCTTTGATCTCACCTTTAAAGATCATGGTGTCATAGGCAAACCCCTGCTGGACAAGGTCGGGGAGTTTTGCCTTGAACAGGTTTGAGACATTTATAAGGGATAATATTCTGGATAAAAGGGTCATTTGAAAAATTCTGCCATTTTGGGCATAAAGTTCAAAGGGCCCCTGGAATCCGGAGATGAGCTGGGTCTCCGGGTTGGCGTTTCCCCGGGACATGGAAAAGAGCTTTGCCTTTAAGGCATACTTGCCTTCAATGCGATGATGATCTCCCATGAAACACCCAAGGGTTGTGGTAAAATCTAAGTCCTGGGCATCTGTTTCCAGGGTTAACTTAATTGTTTTTGCCTCTTTTCGAATGACACCCGTAATGGGCAGGCCGCAGCACCTTGATTCCTGTATCTCCACATCTGTACCCGTGGGAAGGGGAAAAACCTCCAACGCAAGGGGAGAAATAAGAAAACGGTTGAACGCAAAGGTGCCCACATTGACATGCATGGGGCGGGGAATCATGTCCACATGGGGGATCCGTGCGCCATTATCCTCCTTGTTGTCCGTGCCCTTGTCTTTTGTTTTAAGTGCTTCATGGCTTTTTGCCACATTTTTTTTTGTGCTCAGGGCACTGTTTCCCGGGATATTGGGATCTGTTTCCGGATGAAAATTTTTGTCACCCTTGATGCCTGTGAAGGCCAGAAGGGTATTCATGTCCAGGTGATCCAGGAAAAGGGTGACACCTTTTCCGGGGCCGGAGGCGAGGAAACATTCCCCCTTGTTTTCCGCAAGGGCCAATGCGGCTGCGGTGCCACTGTTTTGTGTAAAGAGTTGTCTGATGGTTTTAATGTTTAATTTTCCCTTAAATGTCAGAGGTCTTCCAGGGTGGTGTGAAATCTCGGCCCGGGACAGGGGGGGATGTTCTATTTCCAGCTTCTCCAGGACTATATTTTTATGGTTGCCTGTGCCTGTCATTGCCATGGAGATTCCCCGGGGAAAGGTGGCTTGGCATTGAAATGAGAGGTCTTGATCTGTTTTTCCCAGGGTGGCGTTGGTGAGGGTGATGGGGGGCTGTAAATCCCGGAACAGTTGCCGCTGGGGCGTGGTGAAGTAGTTGGTGTGACTGTTTTTCACCACCAAACCCATATCATGGATGGTAGCCGTGATATTTTCCAATGTAAAGCCATGGGGAAAAAGATCAAATGAAAAGGATATGTCCGAAATGCCCTTTTCTCCAGGTCCCTGGTAAAGTGATCCCCGGGCCCAGGTACCCTGGAGCGCATAGTCCCACTGAGCCGGGGCAGACAAGGCCCCCTTTAAGGTCATCTGGTCCAGGCTAAGGTTCCCCCGTGAGGTTGAAAATGGTGCCACCAGGGGACGTATGGGGTGAAATTGCGTTAACCAGGCAAGTGTACTTTGTATGGGAAACATCCCCCGGCCTGAAGTGATGTCAAAAAAATGGGGAGCCCCGAGGTTGATTCCTCCTGAAATTTGGGAAATCTGGCAGGGGCCAATGGTGCCCTTCACCTTTTTAAGGGTTATCTTGTCTTTATCAAAGGAAAACGCCTTTGCCTGCAGTTGAAAGGTGTTGCCGGGAAATCGTTGGTAACTTCCTGTCAGATCGATATTTTTGCAATGGACAACCACCTTGAGGTTTCTGCCTGTTCTGGTAAGTTCCAGGATTCCTGTTGCACTTCCAGCGATCTTTTCCGTCAGATCAAGCTCCCGGGAAAGCGGGCTATCCGGCAGCAGAGATTTGAGTACCCCGGGCAATTTCCCAAGATTGACTTTAAGGGGAAATTGCCCTTTGAATGCATGGTTTTTATCCAACAGGTTCACCTGGAGTGTGCCCTTTTTCAACCGGGCCTCTTCCACCGTGCCCCGGGAAATTTGGGGGCATAAAATTCCGTTCTTTACCTGAACCATTGCCGTGACATCAGTTGCGATAAGTGGGGTGGAAGGGATGGCAATGGTGCCCCCTTGAAGTTCGGCGTTGACAGTCATTTTTTGGGGATCAAACAGGAATTTATCATCACTATTCTGAAAATTAACCGTGATATATGGGATTGTCCCTTCACTTACGATGTTAAAAAGGGTCCTTGCAATGGTGCTTTTTTTTAAAAAAGTGGAGGCCATGGCCCGCAAAGGGGGAACAGAAATATTGCGGCCGGTAAATCTCAGTTGTGAGATGTTTGAGGCATTATCCCGCTGAAAGCCTACCCCCAGAAGCATGGCTGGTGGGTCAAATCCAATGGGCTCAATGAGGATGGAGAGTATTTCTGGGGTTTTCTTTATTTCAGCATTCAATGACCGGGCATAAAGGGTGTGTTCTGGGTGTGTTTCCGGTGAAATCCGGAGATGAGATCCCCTGATGGTAAGGGTAAAATCCTGTAACGATGTGTAGAAAAAATGCATGGCAAGGCTTTTCAGGGTGCTGCCGTTGAAGGGTTCCAAGGGCAGTGGCAAGACAGTGGCAGGGGTGTGTGGGGCGGATGCCAGGGTTATCTGTTTCAGGATAATCTCACCGGTCAGGGGGAACGGTGTTCTGGAAATGCCAATGTCTGGAAACAGAAAAGCCGATTCTATGCCAATGGTAATGGTATCATCAGGATGAAGCGCAAGCCCATCAAGTCTGAACCCGGGCCGGGGAAAAAAGGTCATGGCAATGTGGTCGATATCCATGTGACGGCCCAGGTCTTGTCCGATCAGGCCAAGGGCTTTGTGTCTGATATAATCATTGTTGATGAATTTTGAAAACAGAAAGGGAAGGCAGGACAGGAGGATTACCAGGACAAAAAAACATCTTAATGTAATACGTCCGGGGTGCCATGACCTTGATACGGTTTGTTTTGTTCGGTGTGAATTTGATTTGCACATGGTGCCTGTTTTTGTTAAAAAATGTTCATAATATTAAATTTTTTCTGATTATAACAGATTTGAGGGTTGAGATAAACTACTCAAAATGATCGGTGAAGATCACTAAACAACTCCTTTGAAAATCGAAGACCGTTGGGTAGACAGCCTAAAGAGTATCTAACGGGCTTGAAAGTTTTGCAATATTGTTTTCCATAACGTGAGTATATATTTCGGTTGTTTTTACATCTGCATGGCCAAGAAGCTTTTGAACAACTCTGATATTGGCTCCATCTTCAAGCATATGCGTTGCAAATGAATGCCGAAAAGTGTGGCATCTGACCGGTTTAACGATGCCAGTACGTTTTACAGCAGCTTTTACAGCTTTTTGTAGGCTCGATTCCAAAAGGTGGTGTCGACGTTTTGTTTTTGTTCTTGGATCTAAACTTAAATGTTTTGCAGGGAAAATATATTGCCAGCCAATCTCTTTTGAAGCATTTTTATATTTTATTGACAGGGCATTGGGTAAATATACTTCGCCAAAACCATCTGCAAGATCCTGTTCATGAATATCTTTAACTTTTTCAACCACACCCTTAAGTTCTTCTTTGATTTGTTTTGGAAAAACTGTGGTACGATCCTTATTACCTTTAGCAGCTCTGATATAAAGAAGATTTACCTCAAAATCTATATCCTGAACACGAAGTCGCAAACATTCCATTAGTCTTAATCCAGCACCATAAAGCAGTTTTGCCATTAATAAATTAATACCTTTCATTTCTTCTAAAACTAATTTCACCTCCTTTTTTGTCATGACAACCGGGGGACGGACTAATTTTTTTGCCTTAACATGATCAATATTTTCTATTGGCATATCAAGCACTCTGCGATACAAAAAGACTATCGCATTTAAGGCCTGCCGTTGAGTTGAAGCGGCAACATTTCTTTTGGTGGCAAGGTGGCTAAGAAAAGAATCAATTTCTGTTTTTCCCATATTACGTGGATGTTTTTCATTGTTAAAGTATTTAATATACCTGATTATCCATTCACAATAGGTTTGCTCAGTTTTGTATGCATAATGATAGTACCTGAGGACTTCCCGAACCTGATCCAAAAGACGTAATTCAGGATTTGGCCGAAATATTTTTTTTGAATTTGTCATTTTATCCCCTTGCAATTTAATATGATTTGTGCTCTTTATGAATAATGAATTTGTTGATTTTCTATTTTTGGGCTATAATATCTTAATAGATGGAAAATATCAACTTAAAAACAATAAATGGAAAATCGAGAGAGCTATTTTCTACTTTTTACGGTTTAATAAATTAATAGATAGATTTTTTTCCATGCTATAGGGGTAATACATAGAAATATTTTCCATCTATTATAACTGTTATTTTCTACCCAATCAAGTTCTTTGAAAAAAACAAGTGACGTATACAACGAAGTAAAGGCGTATGTTACATGATATCAGCCACTTAGAGATGACGGGGGGTTGCAATTTTAGCCAAAATGTGCTATTAAACTGCAATAGCTCCTCACACTTAAAGCATACTGTTAAAAAAATACTTAAAACAAAAGATTCCTTCTGAATCTTGAACTCTTGAACTCTTGAACTCTTGAACTCTTTGGCTACTGAAAGCACTCTCTTCTCTCTACTGGATGCCTTGAAAAATAACAAGGCACTGAACCTGACCGCGTGAAAGGTGGCGCTTTCTTACAACCATTCGACGCGGCAGGTGAGTTTAGCGTTAGCAGTCTTCAACATATGTATTAGGTACTATATGAAATCAACCAAAAAAACTGAGATAGATTATAAGGATGTTAAAAATATCAAGGACTTAAAAGTCTTTATTGACAAAGCTTTTGAGCCTATCTGTAAAAATCCCGAAAAACTTGTAGAAGTCTTAAAAAAAGCATGGGGGGATCAAGGAGAGGAAAAAGGAGGAAGCGGTTCAGGTACTGAGCCAGAATCAATAAGAGATCTTTTCCCCAATTACACACCTCCATCATGGGATGAAATCCGGGATGAAGTCGAATTGGTGGAGTTTCCACCAGGAAGTGCTGAAAATCCATTTAATCCGCTGTCTAAAGGAAAATATTTCATTTATTTGACTAATCGAGCACCCTCCATTTCATATTTGGGCAAAAGCATTGAAGATTTCGAAGAAAGAAACAGCAAACTATATAAAAATGTTCAAAAGGGATATACAAATTTGTGGGTCTTTCAAAGAGTTTTCCTTATTACAAGTAAAAAGACTGAATTTCAGTGGGAAGCAAAGTTGGATCTGATTGATAAATCATATGACGAAAAACAATTCTGCCTTTTTAGGCCTGGCGGTTTGTATTTAAAATGGAAGCTAGAACCTGAGCGAGTTCAGTTCAAGTCTTTTGAAAAAGCAGTCTTATATGCAAAAAAACACATTGAAGATTCAGGTTATCCGTTACTCTGTGGAATGCGTATATCCAATTACAGCTGGCATTAATCGTTCCGCAACCACTAGTTTTTGTATTGCTTGTCTTAACCGGCAGGTCCGATAAAACCAATTTGGCTTTATAAATAACTGCCGCTAACAAATTGCTAAAGACCGACATTCACCGCCAAAAAGCGGCGATGAATGCGGCTTAGCATGGCGTTCGGATGCAAGAAACCATAAATCACAGGAGGAAAGACAATGACCAACAAGCAAGAAAATACTTCTGTACTGTCCGCAGCCGTCTGTTGCGCCATAAGTAAGTTCAGATTAAACAACATCAATATACCCGCTCAACAGCAAGGAAGTGGCTGCCTCATTACGGACACGGGGCAATCGATACAAACGGCATCTCGGCTTAGACGAGTCTGGATAAATCTCGCAGTGGCAGTCCCACTGCTGTTGCTTTTCTTTATAGGCTCGCAAGCGATTGGCCAAACCGACATAGGTGCCAATTACACAGATCTCCGTGTCGCTTTTCAGAAGATGAAACGAGCTTGCCACTTGGACAACTCGAAACCTGAGAGGACAATAGCTGACGAGGATCCAGTTCTCGCTCATTTGAGAAAAGGGTTCGCAGCTCTTAGCAAGGTTGAAGGTATTGTATCAGGACTTGCCACTCATCTTGTCAATAGCAACCGAAAGGAATTATTTTCTCAGTCGCTGAATATTGTTTCCTTACTCAAACAGGCAAAGAGTCACTTTGAACAATCTGAGGTGGCCTTTAAGGAGAAAGGCGGTGGCTTTATTATTTGGCACGGGAGCCTTCTTTCCGAAGACTCCTACAAAGCGTTGCATGGTAACATCGAGTTTTTTGAAAGGGAGTTAAGAAAATTTATAGAGCAAGCGATCAGACCAACCTTATATTCTGGAATCATTGACGATCCAGCAGGTAGAAAGACAGATATCCAGAACTATCAAGACAATCCCTTCTGGAAAGAAAAACGAGTATCGATGGTTAAGATCTATGATGGTAAGGCGGATCATATCATCATTGTTGTTATCAACTATACAACTGCATATGCCAAAGTTAGAGGTCAAGAGAAAGAGGTGATTATTCATTACGCTTACGGAGAAGATCGCTATCGATTCTATGCCGAAGAATACGCGGCAAAGAACAAGGGTGTTCGTTCGGAGTTAATGCGCACCGGTGGTAACATGTATCAGTATGACCAATTCAAATACAGAAACGATGGCTCTCTTGTAAACGAATAGAACTATAGAAATAGAAGGAGGACACAGGATGAAACACTATTCCATATTTCGACTATTCATTGTCGTCTGTATGTTATTCTACGCATATTGCCATGTAGCGATAGCACAGTCAGAGACAGATGATTTTTTCAAAAGCCTTGATGAGTTCAACAAGCTCATGGATGCCAAGGACAATGGAAAACAGGATTCGGCACAACTCGTTAGAGTTTCTCGTCTCGGTGACTTAAACTTCGTCGCATTGCTATTGAACAACGGTGCGGACGTAAATGCCACGGATGATACTGGAACGACTCCATTAATGGCTGCTAGTGAAGCAGGGAAGTTCGAAGTGGCTAGGCTTCTGCTTGGTCGCCGTGCTAACGTTAGTGCAAAGGACAAACTTGGGGAAACTGCCCTCGTTAAGTCAATCATGAATGGGCGCGTGCATATCACAGCACTGTTGGCCGCTTGGATGCCCAAAACGGAACTCGAAGGTCTCAGCGGTCTGTCCAAACGCCTTGGTAACGCACAGATTATGCGTGTCTTAACTGGCTCCAAAAAGCCTAACAGTCAATTGACAGATTCTATTAAAGGAACCTGGAGTTATAACACTCGAGACCTGCACGCTCTCATGCGGAATATGCTTGGGGAAGAACGTTACAAAGCTCAGAAAGCTCAGATTGAAATGCAAAGTAGTCGGATTGCGCATGATCTTGGGAAAAGCAGATTCGAAATAGTTCCGGGGGCAGGCAACATATTTATCCTTGAGACGAAGGAGAGAGGAAGCCACGAGATTGAAACATTTCTTATTAAAGAGGAAAGTTCTGCTGAAGCCATCGTTGAAAATGTCAAAACAGGGGAACAGCTTCGCATTATTAGCACCTCAGTTTCAACCATGTCCATCTCTTCAACTCAAAGTAATATGCGTATGTTACTTAAAAAATTCAACAAGTAAACCGCATCGTTCCCAATAAACTAAACGCTATGCTTGACTTCTAACTATTCCGAATATAGATAATTGATGAAGAAAGTACCTGATTGGGAGGATGACAACCGTATAGGAAATCCGAACAATTGGATGCACTTGACGGCAATTCCGCTGCGCTCCATTGCCGCAAGTGATCCTGACGTTAGGTATTCAATACATACAGTTTTTATTGATAGAAGGTTAAATAAAACTATG
>CAYSSE010000123.1:0-11449 GCA_964433355.1 uncultured Desulfocicer sp. | reverse complement strand
ATGCGCCAACTCTCATGGCAGTGGCGGAAGACTGTAATCCCTGATAAAAAACATTATGATACGGGGCTGCCATGTCAATGGATTGCAGCTCTGGTTCATCACTGCTATTATGTTCGTCAACGGTTTCCCCCATGATGTCAGCCAGGGCACTGCCCCAGTGGCAGGTGTGCCGGATGTGTTCGTGGCACCGATTCCTGATGGCATGAAAATCCTGTGGATGGTTAGTCCTCATGCGGTGGAAGCGAAGTATCTGTTCCACCCAGGGCTCTATGTTGTCAATCCCAAGAACATGACCTGTTTCACCGTCCAGAATGATTTCCTGGGGTCCACCGATGTTGGAGACCAAGGCAGGAACCCCGCTGGCTTGGGCCTCCAGAATCACCATACCAAAGGTATCTGTGACGCTCGGGAAGACAAACAGATCTGCAATGTCATAAAACTGTTGCAGGACACGGGAATTCACACGTCCCATAAAATGGACTGTGTCATGGGTGGAGAAGAGTTCTTTTAACTTTGGCAAATCCGGGCCGTCTCCACAGAGAATCAAATTGATGTTCTCATGGGTTCTTCTGGATTCAACGTAGGCTTGCATCAGAAAATCAATGTTTTTATCCCGGCTCACACGCCCGGTCCACAACAGGGTGGTACCAGGTTGGATGCCGTGGGTCTCTTTGAATCGTTTTTTCCATTGAGTCTCTTTATTCATAGGGTTCACGGTCATTCCCCGTTTGAACAGGGACATTTTTTTAGACGGGTATCCCTGGCGTTGGAGAATGCGCATATATTCCAGCGTGGGAACCTTTATATGAGTGGAGAGGGAGTAAAATCGATTGATGGCCGATTCGATAAGTCCTGTCAACACTTCATCCTGGAAGATGGATGCGGCCTGGGCCGCAAAATCAGTATGATAGATGGTGACGCATTCGATGTTAAGAATCTTAGCCATCACCATACCCAGGATGCCCACTGGGCCTGGAGTGGAGACAATGATGCGGTGGGGGCGGCAGTGATAAATCCGGGCCATGGATGTCAGCAAGGAGGGAAAATTCATGGCGTAACTATCGTAAAAATGGGGGATGAAGGTGTGGATGGAGGGAAGTACCATGAGGTTGGCCGGTAAATCCGCTGTGAGTCCATCCGTCCCTCGGCATGTCACAAAGGTGAGATTCAGGTCTCTTTGTTCGCTCTCTTTACAAAAACGTTCCAGGGTGACGGAAACACCGTTCAGATCATTAAAGGTGTCGGTGAACCAGAGGGTGTTGTGTGGCTGGATATCCTTGTGACCATTGTAGCGCTGACCCAGTTCTGAGAGTAATACCCTGTCATGGGAAAGGTGTTTCAGTGATGAAAAAAAGGGGACACTGATAAAAAAGGCGGGCAGGGAGATGAGTAGGTTTTTCATCAAACGGCCGATGTCCCCTTTTAACAGATCTTCCTCCAGGGATGCCAGGGCCAGTTTGAAAAATTCATCCAGCAGAAGCCCCATACTGTGGTAAATGTTTTCCATTTTGGTGTCCACATCCAAATGGGGGTCATGGGACCAGTTGTAGACATCCTCAAAAAAGGTCAACATGATTTTATCTTTTAACTGGGTTCTTTTTCTCACCTTTCGATAGGTGATCCACCGTTTCAGGCGACTTTGCTTTTCTTCAAACACAATGGTATTGATGAACTGAATGATGCCCCCAGGTGCTGTTTTTCCTGTGTGAACGGAGAAATCACAAAATATTTTATAGATGGAGAAGGCAAAGGATTTGTAGTCATTGCACCGTCCCCAGCATTGTGTCTTTTTTCTTTTTATGCGCCGGATGAACGCCTGCGTTGTATGGGGGCACTCACAGGTGGTGGCAGTGTGGCCGATGAACAGTCCTGCATGATCATCGGACCCACCGGTGAACCCCTTATCCCATGGTGTGGCACTGATGGGATCTATGCCATGTCTTCCCACCATGACTTCAATGTGTTCCGGGGTTAGGTTCATCAGAATATTCTGCCAGGTTTCATTGCCGTCCCGGCCCCGGGCTCCGTTAAGTCCTTCAAAGATGTCAAAGAGCAGGATGAGTTTTTCCAGGGTGTCCAGATCCAGACGATTGTTGATGCTGTAGAATCCATGGGCCACGGAGTAGGCGATGTCATTGTCCATGATATAGGCACGCAATTTATAAATATTGCGGCGAAGGGCTTGGATGCGTATAAATTGTTCCGGAGAAATGTCATATAACAGTAGATGTATTTTGCAGTTATTTTCCGGAAAATAGGTGGTGGTTTCTACGCTGATAAAGGTGTCTTCCGGATACGCCTGGACAAGCTCTAAGGCTCCTTCAATGGTGTTATGATCGGTGATGGTGACAAAATCCATCCCCGCTTCTTTTGCACAATGATACAAGGTGTGGATGTCTGTGTAGGATTCACTGGCACCTGCCTTTTTAAGAAACCATTCCGATGGCCGTCTGGACGCTTTGGAGTGAACATGCAGATCTGCACGGATCATTTATTTCTCCTTAATTTGTCGATGTAAAAGATTAAGATGTTGGAATCAAGCTTGGATGGAGCTACCTGCCTAAACCGGAACAACTTGCCAAATTAATGCCCTGGATAGCCTTAATATGCATGGTCAGCATGATTGAAAATTGTCTCGCTTTAGACGTGTAGCCACCTTTTGCATTGATTCCGGCAACCGGTAAAATAATAATGGCAGACAATTAGGATTATGGTTCAGGTGGTGATGACAAGGGGAGGGTGTGTTTCATTTCTGTTTTTTGTTTTGAAATCTCTTGTATCATCATGCTTACCTCTGAATTTAAAAATATTTTTTAAATTTGCAGGACTCGTTAGAGCTCCCGAACCACCATGTTACCAGTCATATTAACAGTCAAAAGTTAAATATTAATTTGGTTTTGATGTTAATTTAATGATTGGGTGCTGGCTGGGAGAACGCATGTATTGATTACTGCACCCCCTGCGCCTGGATGGTAACGAGATCATGAATGGCCTGGTAGTCGTCATCATGGACCTCCACGATTCCGGACAACTGCATTTTATTGAGCATTTGATCTATTTGGGGTGGAGATGACAGAATGATTTTTTTTATCTGCTTTCGCACCATTTCATTTACCCCGGCACTGAAAACAAAGGGGTCCCGATGAATGGGCCGGGATTTCCATAGAATTGCTATCTGCTCAGGTAAAACGATTCCTTTCTGAACCGCCTCATCCAACCGGGCAGAGGAAACAAATGCCGCATCGACATTTCCGTTTATAACCGAACTGATGGAACGGTCATGCGATCCCGTAAAGATAGAGGTGTCAAAAAATGTTTCCAGGGGGTACCCCGATTCCCTGGAAAAAACCAGCTTCGGTATTAGAAAACCCGATGTGCTTGCCGGATCTGTGTAAGCGATTTTTTTTCCTTTCAGAGCATCAATCGAGTGAAATTCTCGTTTTGTTAATGTGAAAAGAACTGCATAGTAATAGCTGCCCTGGGGCGTAATAAGTCCCTTTTTTCTGGCAAAGGATGCAAATGCCTCAACTCTTTTATCACGTGCCTTTGCCCTGGCGTAGGATGCCGGTCCCAGAATGGCAAAATCGATGGTTTGGGAAAGAATCCCCTCAATAACAGCCTGGTAGGATTGGGGACGGAGGATTTTGATGGGCCTGTTGAGTTTCTGTGCTAATAATTGCAGCAGCGGCTGAAGATTCGATAGTTGTTGATCCACGTCTTTCTTGGGGATCAGGGAAAAATAGAGCGCTGTTTTTTCGGTGTTTTTTGAGGTGGAGGACCCGGAAACAGAAGGCGAGACCTGGAGAATGATCAAAAAGAGGGCAATGACAAGTACAATAGTATTTTTTTTCATGCGGATGGTATCCTCAAAGGAGAAATGATGAATTCGCGGATTTCCCTTTCAGGAACCGGTCGACTGAAGTAATATCCTTGCACTTGATCGCAACCGGCAACTTTAAGGTTTACCAGCTGGTCATGGCTTTCAATACCTTCCGCAACAACAGTGAGGTTAAGCTTCTGCGCAAGGACAATGGTTGATGAAACAATGGCGTTATCATCGTGATTGTTCCGAATGTCCATGATAAAGCTGCGATCTATCTTGATGACACTGACGGGAAGGGACTTGATGTAATTGAGGCTTGAAAATCCATTCCCATAGTCGTCCAGTGAAATGGCGATGCCATTTGAAAAAAGGGTTTTTAAATTTTCAATGACCACCACCTTGTCTTCAATAAAAGCATTTTCTGTAATTTCAACCTCAATATGTTCCGCAGACAAATGATGTTTTTTGAGTGTTTTTAAAAAATGTCGGGAATAATCTTTGTCTTTGAGTTCTTTGGGGGAAACATTCACCGCAAGGGGTACGACTTTTAAACCGTCCGCATGCCACTGGGCCATCTGCCGGCAGGCAGCCTCCAGAACCCAGTTGCCCAGAGCCACAATCAAACCTGTTTTTTCCGCCGTTTCAATAAAGTCATTCGGATAGATCAGTTGGTAATCGGGATGTTGCCATCGGATCAACGCTTCCAGACCCACAACACGATAATCTTTAAGTCTGATTTTCGGTTGATAGTAAAGAACGAATTCATCATGGGTAATGGCGGACGGCATCCGCTGTTCCAGTTCAAATTCATGAAAGGAAATCCTATTCAGGCTGGCATCAAAAAAGGTGTAACGTCCACGGCCTGATTGTTTTGATTTGTACATGGCAGCATCTGCGTTAACAAGGAGGGAATCAATATCTTCACCGTCACGGGGATAAACGGCAACGCCAATGCTTGGGCTGGTATGAATCACATGACCGTCAAGATTTTCACAGGGTTCTGAAATGGCGGTGATAATTTTTTGTACAATGGGGGAAATATACTGATCCCTGGCTATTTCGGTTAACATAATTACAAATTCATCGCCGCCGAATCGGGAAACAATATCTGAATTTCGTGTACAAGTGACCAGACGATGGGCCACCGTTTGGAGCAGCAGGTCTCCAATGCGATGCCCAAGGGTATCGTTGATGGTTTTGAACCGATCAAGATCAATAAATAATATGGCATAGATTAGCCTGTTACGCCGGGCCAGACAAAGGTTTTTTTGTGCAATGGACACAAATAAACGTCTGTTGTAAAGTGATGTCAACGGATCAAAAGATGCTGCATTGACAGCATTTTCATGCTCCTTTTCCAACTTTGCAATCAGTTCATTGTTTTCCTGGTTGGCTATGGCCAGGGCAGCCAGATAGTGGTGTTTACGGTTTATCATCCTGAGTATCTGATAAAAACCACAGAGACAGAAGAGGGTGAGTATGGAAAGAATCCGTAGCTGTGTATTTTTGTGCTGGTTAAAATCTGAATTAATTTCCGCAAGCGTTTCACTGACAGCGACGGTAAGGGGATAATCCGGGACATGTCGGTATGTCAAATGATGTTCTTTTAGGTCTTTATCTGTGACAATCACAGTGCCTGAAACCTCTTGTAGGGAAGTTGTCAACGGTTTTGTGGACAATCCGCCAGCGATGACCAGACCACCACTTTCAAAACATGCCAGCTGGCGACCCTGATCATTCAGAATGGAAATTCGTCCAGTTCTGCCAATGCTGATACCCTGGAACAGTGTGAGAAAATATCCCAGATCCAGCTCCAGGAGCATGGCTCCGTAAATTCCATCATTCTTTGTCAGTGAAAATAAAATGGGAATCTGCCAGGTGACATCCAGAGAAGCGTTGGGGGACTCAACCACCCTGGGGGTATTATTTTGAACCATTTCATGAATATAGTGAGCAATTAGTTCCGGGCTCAGTTGTCGGTTGTAACTGGGTGAAGATTTGTACAATGTGTTCCCGGAGGAATCATACAGAACAATCCGGTTAAACCCCCGTTTTCCAAACAGAAAGCTGGAAATTGAGTTGGAGCAGGTTGTTTTGTTCCCGGACAATACTTCCAGGGCAAACACTTCAATGGCGTGATTCTGTTCCATAATCTGAAATAAATTTTCTGCCAGGATACTGGTCAGGTTCCGCTGTTCCTGCTTCAACCCATTCAAGAGTGATATTTTGCTTTTGTTCAGCTGGTTCAGGCTCAGGATCCATGCCAGTAGAATGACAATAAAACAGAACAGAACCAGTCCTGTTCGTAAAATGCGCAGGTTGCTTTTATTCAGCTCTTTGGTAATAAAGAGGGGAGGCATTGACGTCTGTTTTATATTTTTATCGGGTTTGTTCATATTTTTTTAATGATTTATGGTGCCTAATCGCAAGCACTCGTGTTGAGAGAGTGTGTGTCAAAAATTTCACGGATTATGGCAGACAGTTCCTGACCAATGATCGGTTTCTGAAGACTTTTTTTGATTCCAAGGCTTTGTGTGATGTTTTCTTCCAGATTGCCATAGTATCCTGAACACAGAATAATGGGTAACTCTTTCCGTATTTTTAAAAGTTCGGCAGAGAGCGCATCCCCTTTCATTTTAGGCATTGTCATATCCGTAATGACAAGGTCAAATTTATCAGGGGCTGCTTTGAATGCAGTTAAAGCAGAAATCGCTTCTGTAAAAGGGGTCACCGTATATCCTTGCCTGACCAGGATCTTCTGCAGGGCTTCCAGAATATCCACCTCATCTTCTACCAGCATTATCCGTTCACTACCCATGATCAGGTCTGTTTTGATTTCGGAGTCTTCAAAACTATTATCGGATTTAATCATCGGCCAGAATATCTGAAATGTCGTACCTCTATCGATTTCACTGTAAACTTTTAGAAATCCACCGTGATTTTTCACAATCCCGTCAACCACAGACAGGCCCAGACCCGTTCCCTTACCCACCCCTTTTGTTGTAAAAAAAGGATCGAATATTTTTTTCATGGTTTCCTTGTCCATACCATGCCCGGTATCACTGATAGTCATTCTGATATATTTTCCTGGATTCATGTTCAAGTCTGGAATACGCTCTTTCTTTGAAATTTCCGCCTCGTTCAATTCCACAGTCAAGACCCCGTCGATGTCACCCATGGCATGATATGCATTGGTGGACAGATTCATGATGACCTGGTGAATCTTGGTTGGATCAGCAAGAATTGATGCTTTTGATTGGATTTTTTGTTTGATTTCGATATTCGCCGGTATGGAGGAGCGAAGCAGGTTCATTACCTCTTTAACCACAAGATAAAGACCCATAGGTTGCAGAGCATCCTCAGACTGTCGGCTGAATGTTAGTATCTGTTTAACCAGCAGGGATGCTCTCTGGGCAGCCTTTTCAATTTGTATGATATCATTTTGAGTCGTTTCCCGGTCTTCAATATCTAATTTTGCCAGTTGAGCATACCCCAGGATGGCAGATAAAATATTGTTAAAATCATGGGCAATACCGCCCGCCATGGTTCCGATGGCTCGCATTTTATGCGATTGATTGAGCTGGTTTTCCAGTTTTACTTTGTCTTCTGCAGCTTTTCTTTGTTCTGTTATGTCCTGGATGGTGCCGTAAATCAAATCAATCCGTCTTGTTTGCCCTTTTATGGCAACAGCATGTTGAAAAACAATCCGTTCAGCCCCATCCGGCCTGATTATCCGGTACTTCATATCCAATGATGATTTATTGCTCTGAATCAGAGAACTGAGAACTGATTTCACCATGTTTCTGTCTTCCGGGTATATCAGTTGCAGTGAGGTTTCTGGTGTAACAGTAAAGCTGTCAGTAGGAACGCCGCAGATGGCGTATATCTGATCGGACCAGGTTAATGTCTCGTCTTTGGTATGGAATTCCCAATCGCCAATCTTTGCAAGCCGTTGGGCTGCCATGAGCCTCTTTCTGGTGTTTGTAAGGGTTGTTATGGTTGATTCCCGGGAGATTAAAGCCTTTTGAACGTGACGTTCCATGGGTTTGAAGATAAGCAACACCTCAAGGAGGAGTGTTAAAATGGTAATCAGCCATATGATTAATTCAAATTTTTCAATTTTGAAAACCGCTTCCCGACCCAATTTCTCATATTCATCCACCGCTGCATCAAGTAGAGGGTCGAGTGTATGCGGACCATAGGTTGTAATAAAAATATAGGCGGCAGATCCAGTGTTAAATGTATTTAGTCTACTGTTATAAGCATCTGTTCAAGTAAGCCGCTGCGCGGCAGACACGCCAAGGCTTTCACCCCATGATGCTTCCCCATATATCCACATCTTTCCTTAAAGTTTTATAAAATCAGACACTTCCTGTAACCTTAAGGGGTTGTTCCTCTTAACCCCAATATAAGGAGAAGTGTCATGATGAAAGATTATTATGAAAAATCCATGAGAGCCCTCAAGCTTGCCGGTATGAGTGAGAGAACTCAACAATGCTACACCCGCTCAGTTCGTCAGATGGTAGACTTTTACAACAAAACGCCCGATCTCATCACAGAAGTTGAGCTGGAAGATTATTTTCTTCACAGGCAAAACGAAGATCAGTGGTCTGCCGCCACCATGCGCATTGCATATTGCGGCATCCGATTCTTTTTTCAAAATGTGCTCAAGCGGGAATGGCATGTTTTCACCTACATGAATGCCAAAAGGGAAAAAAAGCTTCCCTGTGTTTTGAGTCAGAAAGAGGTTTTCGATATACTCAGTTTCGTGACCACCTTTCACAACTACGCATTTCTTTCCACTGTGTATTCCTGTGGGTTCAGGCTTTCCGAGGGCCTTGCGCTGCAGGTATCGGACATTGACAAAGATCGCATGATGATCCATGTGCACAGAGGGAAAGGGGCAAAGGATCGATTTGTCCCCCTTCCCCAAAATACCCTTTATCTGCTGCGACGTTATTGGGTCACCCATAAAAACCCCATGCTGATATTTCCCGCCATGGGCAGAGGAGGGAATCAAGCCCCCGTTTCAGAAACGCCGATGTCTATTGAGGGCGTACAAGGTGCTTTTCGTCAAGCAAAAGTTGCCGCCGGTATTACCAAGCGGCGTGTTTCCATCCACACATTAAGGCACTCCTATGCCACACATCTGCTGGAAGCTGGTACTAATCCCAGGCTCATTCAGCGCTACATGGGTCACAGCCAGCTGGAAACCACCATGGTTTATTTCCATTTTACCAACAAAGGCACCGAAGATGCCTATGAAATCATAGATAGAACCATGAAAGGATTTGACCGTGTACTCAATTAATGAGATCTTTCGGACCTTTGGCCCGGAGTATATGGCATCCTTTGGGGCATCCATGCCCAATGACCACAAAAAGGTTATTAAAGCCATCATGGAATGTCGGACAAAAACTTGCGGTCTGGTCGTTTATGAATGCATCAAGTGCGGTGTTCAGCACATTTCATTCAGATCCTGCGGCAACCGCCATTGCCCGGCATGTCAAAATCATAAAATAAAACAATGGGTGGAAGTGCAGATGAACCGGCAGTTGCCGGGACACCACTTTATGATCACCTTTACGGTGCCTGAACAATTGCGGCGATTCATCCGCAGCAACCAGCGAGCCGCATATGAAGCCTTGTTCAAGGCATCTTCACAGACAATGAAAGGACTCACGCCAGATCCCAAATATATCGGAGGTGATCTACCCGGTTTTTTTGGAGTGCTTCACACCTGGGGCCGCCAGTTGCAGTACCACCCTCATATTCATTACATTGTCACAGGGGGGGCAATCTTAAAGGAAGATGGCAGTTGGCATCCTTCCAGAATTGATTTTTATCTGCCAGTGAGGGCCATGTCAAAGATATTCCGGGCAAAGTTCTGCGAAGAGATGAAAAAAGCCGGTCTGTTCTCCCGGATACCCGCCAGTGCCTGGAAGATTGCCTGGAATGTGAATTGTCAAGCCGTGGGCAACAGCGAAACAAGCATCAAATACTTGGCGCCCTATGTTTTCAAGGTGGCCATTACCGACCATCGTATTGTCAAGGTTGAGGGTCGGGATGTTTTTTTCAAGTACAAGAAGACCGGCAGTGAGCGCTGGCGTACCATGAAACTTGAGGCCATGGAATTTCTTAGACGTTTTCTTCAACATGTGCTGCCCACAGGATTTATGAAGGTGAGGTATTATGGCTTTTTGAGTCCTTCATCTTCAGTTGACCTGGATCACATCCGACAGCTCATGGAATCGGCCTATGGGATAAAGGCAGTGGAATTATTGACTGGACCTGAAACGGTGTTGCCTTCATTAATTTGTCCGGAGTGTGGTGGAGAACTAAAATATTCCTATTCGGTGTTGCCACATCAGATGATCCCCGATGATGCCGGGTAAAATTTAGAGCACCAGTTGTTTAAAACTCGTTTTTTAAATTCCGTCTGAACGGAGAAGGATATCTGCGCTTACGCTTTCCAAAATGAGCATTTTTGTCTATAAAATGTCAAAGAACAGGCTGAAGTAACAC
This sequence comes from uncultured Desulfocicer sp., assembly GCA_964433355.1. Taxonomy (GTDB): domain Bacteria; phylum Desulfobacterota; class Desulfobacteria; order Desulfobacterales; family Desulfobacteraceae; genus Desulfocicer. Next base: position 1,101 of record CAYSSE010000123.1, on the reverse strand, counting down.
GGTCTCAAAGTCATTGTTTAAAACCCATCCTCCTTCCCACCGGAGGTTGTCCCACTTCGGTGGGATCTCCTTCCTGAACTATTCAAAGCAAAACCCTTATAGCAAAAAAATGGACTCAGCTTCGGTGACGGGCTTCTTGAACAAAGGATTGAGATCGACCTTACAGGTCGACACAATCCTAAAGGTTGAACAAAGGATTGAGATCGACCTTACAGGTCGACACAATCCTAAAGGTTACACGATCAAGGAATCGTTCCATGGCTAAATCGAGACCGATCATAGGATCTTCGTAAATTGCCAGCAAGGTGTCATTGATTATCAGGCCACTGTTTTTTTGGGATTCACTATTTCGGAGGAAATTATAATTTTTCTTAATTTTATGAATGGTTCTGCCCAGCTGGGATCGCGCCATATTGAACTCAGATTCATCAATTGTAGTCGCCATCACACTGACAAAAAATGAGATTCGATTCGTCAGCCCTGTCTGTTGACCAGCCAGATTAATATATCTTGAAAAATCACCCTGTCTGGAAACAACATGCTTCATGGTGATAAAAGACGATGTAACAAGAATCGCAATAAGGCTTAAACCGATAATATAGCGGAGGCGAAGCGTTTTGATTGTGCGCGGAAGCTTCATCGTCCCCCACCAGAAAAAATTTGAAAATGAGTAATAATTTAAGTATCCCCTTGTATATACAGGGTTTGGTCACAACATGGGCCACCCTTGGTGGGGGTCAGGCTTGCGTTATTGACACTTTTGTTTAAATTTTCATTGTAAATACAAAATCTTGTCAAAAGCTCAATAACACAAGCCTGACCCCATCGGCCCGCCAGTGGTGGCAGATGGCCCATGTTGTGACCAAGCCAGAACTTATGACTGACGAATAATATCAATAACATATTAGAGTTTGATTAGCGAAGCGATGGATCGGTGATTATTTTATTTATTTTTTGATGTTGAAATTCCACTACAAGGTGGCCGACGTTATGATCAAGCCCGAATTTTCACACAAATCCGTGATGAGCCTTAGAAACTCGATATGATTCAATTAAAATTCGCATTCAGGGTCTGGGATCAACTTCGCTCAGGCTGGAAAG
>CAYSSE010000122.1:0-11462 GCA_964433355.1 uncultured Desulfocicer sp. | reverse complement strand
TCTTGCAGCCCTTGATCCTGTTATTGGCCATGAAATCTCCAAAACAAGACCTGTTATTATTGTATCCAATGACATCGGGAATACCTATTCCAGTACTGTGACGGTTTTGCCGATCACATCCAAAAATCTTCAAAAAATTTATCCCTTTGAGGTATTCCTGCCCCGGAACATCAGTGGGTTGAGTAAAGACTCAAAGGGGAAGGCGGATCAGATTCGTACCCTTGATAAAGCCCGATTGCTTAAACGGGTGGGGGGACTTGATCGAGAATTAATTAAAAAGGCAGATAAGGCCATCAGGCTTCATCTGAACATTTAAATAGTTCTAACTACCCGAGCAGATATTCTTTAAGGTAAAATCCAAAGATATTAACGATATATATTCATAGAATACTGAAAAATATATGTGTGGGTACTTATTTAGATGCTCTAAAGGTCTGATTAACGCAGTTTTAACCAGAAAGGCTGGATGATCCATGACCACCTTTGAATATAGCGCCCTGAACCGCAAGGGGAAAAAAGAGCAGGGACTGATCACAGCGGACAGTAAAACTGCTGCTGGATCACTGCTGAGAAAAAAATCAGTTTATCTTGTTTCCATCAATGAAATCAATGCTGAAACCACCCCCAGCGGGGCTATCGGTAAATTGTCAGATACGGGTGGAATTTTATTCTCCAGGATTTCCAAATCCGAAATTTCCATGATGACCCGACAATTGGCTACCCTGGTATCCGCCGGATTTAACCTGATCGCCGCTCTGGACACCTTGATATTACAGACCCGATCCAAATCATTGATCAGGGTGATATCCAAGATGAAAAACGCCATTGAAGAGGGCAATAGTTTTTCCCTGGCACTGGCACTTTATCCGTCCATTTTCACCCCCATTTATATAAACATGGTCAAGGCTGGTGAATCTTCAGGGACCCTGGATATTGTGCTGGAGCGTCTGGCCGACCTCATGGAAGCCCAGGAGGAGACCCGGTCAAAAATACAAGCCTCCCTTGCCTATCCTGTGCTCATGGCCCTGGTGGGGATTATGGTGCTCTTGTTTTTGCTCACCTATATTGTTCCGGGGCTGGTGGGTATTTTTTCCGACATGAATCAGACCCTGCCGAGTCCCACACAGTTTCTCATCACCGTGAGTGGTTTTTTAAAATCCTTTTGGTGGGTACTGGTACTGATTGCGCTCATGATCATCACGGGATTTTATCTGCTTAAAAAAACCGAAAAAGGGGCGTTTTTTATAGACCGAACTATTTTTATGCTTCCAAAAATCGGTACCCTTTTAAAAAAGTCCGCAGCCGCACGGTTTTCGCGAATATTGGGTTCACTTCTGGAACACGGGGTGCCTGTTTTAACGGCCCTTGACATTGCAAAAAGCATTATCGGAAATAGAGTTCTTTCCGGTATCATCACCCAGGCAGAAATCGAGGTGCAGCAGGGAGAAGAATTAGGTCGTGCCCTGGAACAGCACCGAGCTTTCCCCCCCCTGGCCACCCAGATGATCAAAGTGGGGGAAAAAAGCGGAACCCTGGAAAAAATGCTGGAACGTACCGCCATCTTTTATGAAAAAGAGGTGGACACCTCCCTTACGGCCATGACGGCCATGCTGGAGCCTGTGATCATCCTTGTCATGGGAGTGGTTGTGGGATTTATTGTGCTGTCGGTGTGTCTGCCCATCTTTGAGATGAACCAGCTGGTTCGGTGAAAAATCAAATGCGAACAGGCACTGTATTTCCACCCACATATTTCTTGAATCGTTCCACCTGCTCCCGGTAATAACCTTCCCGGCCGCTGGCCATATTCAGGGCTTCTATGGCAGCATCCAGAGCCTCCTGGAAATGGCCGTTAATAAACAGAGCCTCGGCAAAGGTGTCCAGCACATGGGCAGCCCGATCCACCATCAGAGCCTTTTTTGCCAGGATCAGGGCAGCCTGGGGATTGCGATAAACCGGATCTTTGCAGGTGGCGTAAAGCCAGGCCAGATTGTTCAGGGCATGGGCGTTGTCCGGATCAGTGTGAATGGCCGTCTGGTAAAAAACAATGGCCTTGTCAAAGGCCCCGGTATCATAATAATAATCCCCGGCCAGGAGCTGAACTTCCAGATTACCACTCTTTTGCTTAAGTTCCCGAAGAATTAGTTTTTCTGTCACATACCGGCTCATACCGGCCTTACCTGAACCAAAGTTAAGATAATATCCCATGGCACACACCCCCACCAAAAAAACAATATAGCCCCACATCATGCCCCGCACTTTCTTATGATGACGCTCAATGCAGGAAGGGTCAGCCTCACACCGTGCCAGAAAATGCACCCGTTCCTTAATGCTGAAATGATGCCAGTTAGGTTTGTCCCAGGCCTGGCGACTGTGGGCAGCTATCTTATGAAAGGTGGTGATCATGGATCGGGCGTGGGGTAGATATTGATACACATGCAGATCTGCCTGGCGTTCAAAGTTTCTCATGTAAAACCCGAAACCATATCGAAAATAGAGCAAAAACAAAATAATAAGAACACAGCTAAGCACCAGGGTCATCATGGCTTCCCGGGACATCCCCACAAACCCCATCAAGTCCAGCACCGGCCCGGACACAATAAGCATCACCAGGGGGTCCAAAAAGGCATAGATACAGGCAATGTAGCCCAAAAAGAACAACAAATAGAAGTGGATGTGATGCCTTTCCACATGGCCGATTTCATGGACAATCACCGCATCCATTTCATCGGTTCCAAGCAGGGATATCAAAGACGGCGTCACCAGGATATATCTAAACCGCCCCCAGATCCCCATAACCCCAGCGGTGATCATGGAGCCACCAAAAAGCTCCCACTTGAGGATATCCCGGTACTTCACCCCTGCCTGTTGACACAGCCATTCAATGCGATGGCGGGCCGGACCCGGTTCCAGGGATCGACAGCCCCACACCTTCTGGATTAAGAAAGGCCCAAACCCGGCAATGGCCAGCATAAAAATAATCACATACACAATCTCGCCCAGGGGGGTGGCAAGAAAGGCAGCGGGCTGTTCAAAGGGGAGTAATTCCAGAAGATCCGTCATGAAGGAGATCAAAAACCAGGGTAGCAGGGCTGGCAGAGAAAAGGAGATATTGGAACGAACAAAATCTTTTTGAGATACAGTGCCGGGAAAATATTTTTTTTGCACGGGCCAGGCACAGGACCAGACAATAACCAGATAAGACAAAAACACCCCCAGAAAGACCAGAGCTTCCAACGTGGGAAATAATTGAAAAATTTTGAGATCATCGAAAAGTAGATTCAAGTGCAGCAGATAAAGATCTACAGCAAACAGGCAAAGGGCCCCCATGGAAAACCGGGCAATGAGTTTGTCCATGGATATATCCGGCCCCTGCCTGATGAGATGGTCTTCCTGTTTTTCAAGACGAAGAAAAAAAAACCGGCAAAGGCTCCAGAAAACACCCACCAACATCAGGGCTATTGGCACCCCATGATCCGGCATGATGGCATCGGAACCCGGATAATCACAGGTGGAGTAGAGTAGCAGGGCCACCAGCAAATAGATAAAATTAGAAAACATCTTAGAGTGTCCCGGTGTCGGCAAAATGTTCCAGAATGATCCATGATTTTACATCAAATTTTAATTCCGGGGTATTTAAAAGGCTTTTTGCCTCCTCCCGGGAGAGAAACAACACACTGATCTCCTCGGAGGCTTCGTTGCCCTCCAGGCTTTCTTCTCCCCCACAAGTTGCAAACACAAGGGAGATGGATTCATCGGTCATGCCCGACGAGGAGTAGATGGGGGGACTTGTCCTTAAAACATCTTCCAGATCAAGGCCAGTCTCCTCCTTAAGCTCCCTTGCCGCCGCCTTTTCTACGGTTTCACCGGGATCCACCAGCCCTGCGGGAAATCCATATTGAAATCCCCCCAGGGGAACCCGGAATTCCCGGATCATCACAAGCTTTTGCCGCTCCTGGTGAAAGGGCACAATCACCACAGCATCGGCGGCAGGGGGTTTTTTATCGGCCACTTCTGGCACCTTTTTTCTGGATGCAAACACCCATGATTTTTCATCGTCTCTTTGATCCAGATAGGACATGGAAAAAAGATTTAAATGGCGCTGATCTGTTATTTTTTTTATCTCTTTAATTTTCATAATTTTCCTGGAATACAAAATTAAACCGGGCAATTTGTAGGAAACCGTCGAAAGCAATTCATCCCATGTTCTCATACAATAAGTATTTGATTTTAAATCAAAATAAGATCATACTTTTAATAAAGTATCAAATTTGAGTAACGCCGCTGTAAGCTGCCGAAAAAGCCGATACGATAGCCTTTAAATTAGCGCCCTTTGGGCGGACTTTTTATAACCCGCTGATTTAACAGCTCATAAAATAAAAATTCCTATGCAATCAAGTTAAACAATATCCAAACTCGGCTTTTTGGGTCAACTTTAGTGCAATTGTTCTATCTTTCCCTTCCTTCACGAATTATATCAACAATTTCCTGAGATGAAACTTTCGCATTGATTGAAGGCACATCTAAAGGTGAAGAAGCTATCTTTTCGGGAATTAATGCAAAAGTTCTCCCATCTTTTCTTCGAATTAATACTTTCCCTGTATTTTCAGCTTGCTCAAGAACAATGGCAAGTTTTTGTCGTGCCTCTGAGTAAGTATAAACTTGCATTCTACACCTCCATAGTCTGTACGTTTAAACTTTGGGCTGCTATTTTAAGCTTACGATCTAAAGTTAATAATGGTGCTTTTTGTCTGATTGCGCAATCTATGAAATAAGCATCATAGGCATACATGTTCGTCTGCTTTGAAATTGTTACAGCATTAGCAAAGTCTGGCTTTATATATCGAAGAGGAATACTTTCAAAAATGGCCAAACCCTTTTTGGCCTCTTCTAAAGTCAATCTTTGGCGCTTAAACATAGCCGAAAAGGCATTACCGATTTCCCATGGAATAGATCCTGGGCCGATTAGTATATTTCCCGTTGTTAATTCAATAATTATATTTCGTTCTGGTTCATCAACGATCACCGCTATCAATGCAGATGTATCTATTACAATATCCATATTTATCCTCACAATTTATATTATGGACAATTGTACAACAGCAGTGATATTTTGTCAAATGTGATGAAAAAAGACTGTAAAGTACTTTTGAGATCATATGAAGGATGCCCAAAACCATTCCCGGAGATAAATGTCCATGGTTGTGAAATGGCTTCTCAGATGCTATATGTAGACAACTTTTGAAACCACTGTAAACCGAAAAGTGGGGACTATGTGGGGATAAATAGAAAAGCTAATAAAAAAAGGGTTACAGCATATTTGCTGTAACCCCTTAATTTTACTGGAGCCGATGAGCAGAGTCGAACTGCTGACTTGCTGATTACGAATCAGCTACTCTACCAACTGAGTTACATCGGCGTTTAAATATGTGAGTACCTTTAATGCTTATGGCGCCTAAAATCAAGAAAAAAATGAAAAATACCCTCTTAAAAAATATAAGTAGTTCAAACGCAAGCCTGGAACTCACCGGAATGAGTGGGTCAGAAAAGGGCTTTGTGGTGTCACAGCTATGCCATGAAATGGACCAAAATATTGTGGTAATTTTATCGGATCACAAAAAAGCCGTTCGGTTCATGGAGGATCTTTCCTTTTTTTTACCGGAAAAGGCATCCAGGCTTCTCTATTTCCCGGGATATCATATCCTGCCCTTTAAATCCCTCTCCTACCATGGTGCCACCGCAGCCAAGCGATTGTCTGTCTTAAATCATCTTATTTCAGGCAGGGCCCACCACCTGGTAATCACCAGTGTGGATACGTTGCTGCAAAAATTGATTCCTAAAACAATTATTGCCAATGCCCAGGAGTTGATCATCAATGGGGAAGACATTGATCGGGATCTTCTGATTGCAAGACTCAATGCCGGGGGGTATCAACGCGCCTCCCTGGTGGAAGAACCCGGGGATTATTCGGTGAGGGGCGGAATCATGGATATTTTTTCCCCCAACTATCAACTGCCCCTGCGGCTGGATCTCATGGGAGATTTAGTAGAATCCCTGCGGTTTTTTTCCCCCATTTCCCAGCGGGGCACAAAGGAACTCTTTGAAGCCATCATCATTCCCGCCAATGAAGCCGTGGTGGAAAGAACCGAGCTTGCCCATGTCCTGGGGCGGTTACGCCAGGCAGCATCGGAATCGGACATCGGTACCGCAAAAATGCGGGAATATGTAGATAGAACCAAAGAAGAAGGACGCTTTCCCGGTATGGAAAGTATGCTCTCCATTGTCTATCCCCAACTGGACTCTTTTTTTAATTATGCAGGAACCGATGCACTGTTTGTCATGGATGAGCCAGATGTGCTTCAAGAGGCAGCTAACCGATTTGAACAAACTGCCCGGGATAATTTTGAAACGGCCCGGTCGGAAAACAGACTCTGTGTGGAACCAGAAACCATCTACATGACCTGGGATCATGTGGAAACCCAAATTAATAACCAAAAAACAATTGCCTTTAAAGCCGTTGATATCCAAAAAAGTTCCCAGGTACCCACCAAGAACCACCTGTCAGTGATTAATCCCGGATTCAAAAATAATGCCCTGCTCTCCGCCGAGCTGCAAAGGGAAGGCCGCCACGAAAATATTTTATTGCCCCTGGCACAATGGCTCCAGGAAAAACAAGACCTGGGCATGGCAGCAATGGTGGTGTGTACCGGTGATGTCCAAGCCACCCGGGCGGTTTCCCTTTTACAGCCCTATAGCATTGCCCCTTCCCGCCTGGAGCAATTTCCCCATGCACATCGCCTTGCCCCGGGTATCTTTTGTGTGGTGGGCAATATTTCCTCGGGGTTTGTGTATCCCGAACAAGGGCTGGCGCTCATCACGGATCAGGAAATTTTTGGGGCCAAAAAAAGGGTCAGAAAATCAGGCACCCGCCGGGCCAAAACCCAGTTTATAACCCCGGAAGAGCTCAAAGAAGGGGACGTGGTGGTTCATGTGGAGCACGGTCTGGGACGGTATGAAGGGTTAAGAACCATCACCATGGAAGGGCTGTCTGGAGATTTTATCCTTATTTCCTACCGGGATGAAGACCGTTTGTATCTGCCCGTGGATCGCATGGAGATGATTGAGAAATATGTGGGGGTGGACGGATACGCGCCGCTTCTGGATAAAATCGGTGGAAAAACATGGGGAAAAGCCCGGGCCAAGGCAAAGAAAGAGGTGGAAAAAATGGCCGGGGAATTACTCAAAATTTATGCAGAACGCCGGGTAAATAAAGGCCATGCCTTCAGTGCTTCAGACACCTATTACAATGATTTTGAAGCCGCCTTTCCCTATGAAGAAACCCCGGATCAGCTCAAAGCCATTGATGATGTCCTCACCGACATGGAGGATGAAACCCCCATGGATCGATTGGTGTGTGGGGATGTGGGGTATGGTAAAACAGAAGTTGCCCTCCGGGCCACCTTTAAGGCTGTCAATGATGGAAAGCAGGCAGCAGTGGTGGTGCCCACCACCATTCTGGCGGAACAGCATCTTCACACCTTTCGGGAGCGTTTTGCCAATTATCCAGTAACGGTGGAGGCCCTGTCCCGGTTCCGAACCGCCGCAGAACAGCGCAAAATCCTGGCTAACCTTGCATCGGGAAGTACGGACGTGGTCATTGGCACCCACCGCCTGCTCCAAAAGGATGTCGATTTTAAAGCGTTGGGGCTCCTGGTCATTGATGAGGAGCAACGATTCGGGGTGAAACACAAGGAGGCCCTGAAAAAGAAAAGGAGCACCATTGACGTGTTGGCCCTCACAGCCACCCCCATCCCCAGAACCCTTCACATGTCACTGACCGGCATGCGGGATATCAGTGTAATCTCCACCCCTCCCGAAGATCGGCAACCCATAGTTTCCTATATTTCAGAATATGATGATTCCATTGTGGCCGATGCCATCAAACGAGAACTCGCCCGGGGGGGGCAGATCTTTTTCATCCACAATGAAATTAAAACCATTTTTAAAATTGCTGAGAATCTGGAAAAACTGGTTCCCCAGGTAAGACTGGGGGTGGCCCATGGCAGGCTTTCGGAAAGTAACCTTGAAAAGGTGATGCTCCAGTTTATCAATCGAGACATAGATCTTCTGGTGTGTACCACCATTGTGGAGTCTGGATTGGATATCCCATCGGCCAACACCATGATCATCAATAAGGCGGATCGCTTTGGTCTGGCCCAGATTTATCAGCTCCGGGGACGTGTGGGCCGGGGGGAAGACCAGGCCTATGCCTATCTGTTTGTCCCCGACGAAAATCGTCTCACCCGGGATGCAAAGAAACGCCTGGCCGCCCTCATGGAGCACCGGGATCTGGGGTCGGGATTCCAGATTGCCATGAAGGATCTCCAAATCCGTGGATCTGGCTCGGCCCTGGGGGGGGCACAATCCGGCCACATTGCTGCGGTGGGATATGATATGTTCTTAAAACTTCTGGATGATGCCGTGTCCGATCTCAAAGGAAACCCGGTGGTGGAAGCCCTGGAACCGGAAATCAACATTGCCATGTCCGCCCATATTTCCGATGACTATGTCCAGTCCATTGAGCAGCGCCTCACCGTTTATCGACGGTTGTCCCAGATGACCGAGCCCACCCAGGTGCTGGCCATGCAAAAGGAACTCATTGACCGATTCGGCAAATTGCCAGAAGAGGCCGTAAATATGCTTTTTAAAATCATGTTGCGGGTACTCAGTGTTAAAGCAGGTGTTAAAAAAATGGATATTACCCACACCAGCATCTCCATGGTATTTTCTGATCTTCATCAGCAAAACGCTTCAGCCCTTGCCGGAGCAGTATCACAGATTGCCCTACCCCACAAATTCACATCGGAAAATGTGTTAAAAATAATCGTGGGAGCCCGGATCAAAAAAATAACCAAGGCCCTGGTGGAGGCCCGAAAAATATTAAAAATCATTGCCGCCCGGGTGAATTGATCCGGGGTTGGGCGTCGTTCCCCTTGATCCTCCCATAAAAAATTCTTGAAAGAGACGGTTCCTCGTGATAACACATAGTGTTTATGGTTTTCCATCCAGGAAGCATTTTTTATTCCTTGGCAAAACCCAAAGACCCGACTTGAGATCCACAATCCACACGTAAAACGGAGTTTATAACTCATATGGTAAAAAGATACCTCTTTGTGAATTATTGTTTGTTTTTTCTTTTTTTAATGGCATCCATGGCCTCTGCCGAGATTGTGGATCGCGTCACTGCAGTTGTGAACGAGGATATTATTACCCTTTCCGAACTGAACAAGGCCATTAAACCCTATAAAGAAAAATTGGCCTCATCCGGGTATTCCCAGGAAAAAATGGATACAACACTGTTTAATATGAAGCAGGAAATGCTCAACAACTTGGTGGATCGTAAAATCACCGATCAAGAGGCAAAAAAACTGGGGCTCACCGTTTCTGAAAAAGAGGTGGACAATGCCATTGACCAGCTCAAGCTTTCCCGGCGGATAACCCAGGAGGATCTTGAAAAAGCCCTGGAACAAGAAGGACTGACATTTAAAGCCTATCGAGAAAAAATCCGGGAGGAAATTTTACGCCCCAAATTGATCAACTTCAGTGTTAAATCCAAGGTGATCATCACAGATGAAGACATTAAAACCTATTATGATGCCCATCCAGAAATCTATGCGGGCATAAAAAAGATTTACCTTAGAAATATATTGATTTCTGGAGGTGCCCTGGCCGTGGACGCCCTTGTCCAGGAGAAATTTAATGAGGTGAACGCCGCCCTGATCTCCGGTCAATCCTTTGGTGAGGTTGCCAGGCAATACTCCCAGGCCCCCAACGCCGGGGATGGCGGGGAAATAGGGCTTCTCAGTCTGGATGCCCTGTCCGGAGAAATTGCCGATGCTGTCAAGGATCTTGCCGCAGGTGAGCATACAACGTTTATCCAGACCGACCAAGGATATCAAATGTTCTTTGCGGAAACCATAGAAGATGGCGGCCCCAAACCCCTGGAATCTGTTTCAGACGAAATTTCAAAACAATTATACAATGACATTGTAGAAAAAAAATTCAAGGTATGGATCAAAGAATTAAGAGAAAAATCCTACGTTAAAAATATGCTCTAATAAGGGACTTGAGCGATAATAAACTACCAAATAAAATTTTTTTATAATGCAATATCAACATATTAGACTGGGCATGGTGGTAGTCTATATCTGGGTAAGTCCCTAAAGGTTAATTAATGCAAAAAGAGCGACATAAAATACTTGCAGAAAGCGTCAAACGTTTGTTGAGACGTGGTGCAACCAAATCCCTTCAGAACATAATTAAAAAAACCCATGCAGCAGACCTTTCCCTGGTTTTTCGCGACCTTTCCAGTGGAAACCGAATCAAAATGTTCAACCTCATGGATGACCCCGAACAAAAAGGGGATCTTTTTTCAGAATTGGAAGAGACTGTTTTTCTGGAAATAATGGAGCATATGGCCGTTGAAGAGGTGGTGGATGTTTTTGAAAACATGGCCGCAGATGATGCGGCAGAACTCCTGGGACAGCTGGAAGAAAACATTGCCGATGCCATCCTGGAAAAGATGAACAACGAAGACTCCCTGGAAGTGGAACACCTCATGAGCTATGGCGAAGACAGTGCCGGCAGCATCATGGTGCCGGACTTCATTGCCCTGAAAGAAGACATGGGTGCCCGGGATGTCATTGAAGCACTGCAAAATGAATTCCTCGATGTGGAAATGCCCTTTTATGTCTATGTCATAGATGCCTATGGCAAGCTTGTGGGGGTCAGCTCCCTGAGGCAGCTGGTGGTGGTCCATCCGGAAAAACCGCTGAAAGAGTTCATGACCCGGGACATCGTGTCGGTGAAAACCTACACCGACCGGGAAGATGTGGCCCAACTGGTGGCCCGGTACGATTATCTGGCAGTCCCTGTTGTGGATGATGATAACTGCCTTGTGGGTATTGTCACCGTGGATGATGTCATTGACATCATCAGTGAAGAGGCCACCGGGGATATCTTGAAAATGGCCGGTGTGGGGGAGGATTACATTGAAACCCAGACCGTACTCCGGGGTACCCGGATTCGTCTACCATGGCTTTTTACCAGTTTTTTGGGGGGCCTTGGTGCTTTTTTTATCATCGGAAATTTTGAAATAAGCCTTGAAAAATATGCCTATCTTGCCGCTTTTATCCCGGTGATCATGGGCATGGGGGGCAATATTGGCACCCAGTCCTCCACCATTGTGGTACGGGGAATTGCCACCGGTAAAATTGATACCGGAGATCTGGTCTCTGTGGTGGGAAAAGAGCTTGCCATTGGGGTGATTCTCGGGATTATTTATGGCATTTTCATCGGAGTGGTGGCCAAGGTACGTTTCAACCATGAACCTCTTGCCCTGCAACTTGCCTTTTCCGTGGGCCTTGCCGTGTTCACGTCCATGTCCGTGGCGGCCCTGGTGGGCT
>CAYSSE010000121.1:0-11599 GCA_964433355.1 uncultured Desulfocicer sp. | reverse complement strand
TACCATGTTAATATTTTTCGATAAAGAAAAAATAGTTTTTCGATTTACACCCAACCAAAAGTTCATCAGCATGCGAAGCGTGTCTGTTGCAACTTTTGGTTGGAAGGCGAGCGCAGCGAGTCCTTCCAACAAGTTATTATCTGGAACTGTATATTACTACAAAGTATCCGGTGAATTTTGAATTTGGCATGTTCTTTGCATATAATTCGATTTTAAATTTTAACAAAAAATAAACAAAATTCACGAACGAACTATGGGGTAACTCATCATTATTTTATCAAATACATGTACCAAGGGCGAAATTATACGCTCAGTATATTATACTAAATTGACTTTTTGCTCTGACATTATTTGACGATTATGCCAGATTAAGCTTAATCAGGCTTTGTTCGCTTATTTTTTCATCTTTTAGAAGTAAAATGAACTTCCTTAAATTATAAGAGGTTTGACAAAGAAGTGACCATACCCGATCTCCCTCAAAACCGTTGTAAAGGCTACGCCCAAAACCTCTGATATTTTTTGCAACCGCGATGAAACCTTCTGTTGCTGACCTTGCTTTGCAACAAAATTCCTTTTTTTCTTCACAGACATCATTGCTACGCCCCAAAAACACATTGGGGATATCCTCTGAGACTTTAAAATTATTTCGGCTTCGGTAGCCGAGATCAGTAATGACACTTTCCGGATCTTCCCTCATACGTTCTTTAAAAATAGCGAGTGTTGATGGGAATAGAGTCTTATCGTTGGGATTACCAATAAAATTTTCAACGGTAATCATAAAACCTTCCCGGTTAAAGCTCATTTGAATTTTTGAACCGAATTCACAGGCAGGATGCTCTTTTCCTTTCTTAATAAGTCGTGCTTCTGGCTCATCAAGTGATACTATACGGTTTTCTATGTGAATTTCACCCTCAACTTTTTTCGCAGTCTGCTCTTGAAACAACTCAAGAAGTCTACACAGTCTTTCAGCTTTGTTTTTTCTCTTTTCAGTGGTTTGTGGAATTTTTAAAGCTTGAACTTCCTTCTTAAAGGTTTTGAAAGCAAGAACAAAAAGGGCATTGAATTTTCTCAACCAATCCAAGCGATTAGCCTTTTTTGTCAATCTATATTCACGCCATAATCTTTTTATTAAATCTTCATCCCACCATACCAAAATTCCGTGTAATTTTGCAAATTGCGCCATTTTTTTAAAGGCTTTATGAACTAGCAGTACATCATTGGGATGAATGATATCGTTAGGTAATACGCTTGAGTCAATTAAAGCATTGTCACCCTTAATTACTCCAACCTTTCGAAAAAACTCAAAAATTTCATCTTCTATTATTGCTATACCTTCCTTACCGAGACGTTTTCTGAAGACACATAAGGAACTGTGATGGATAAATGTCCTCAAAATACTATCTGGCACATTGCAAAAGTATTGAATATAGCGATTTTCTTGCACTTCTACAATAACTTTTCGATCACTAGAACTTCTATAGCGCAATATTATCAAGAGGGCTATCATTGTTCTGAGAGATTTTCCAAAAGCCCCTTTAGAATCATCATAAAAAGGGCACAAACGGTCAATAATTTTTTGCCATGGAATTATGTCACGGATAATTACGAGTTCATTAGTTGAATCTTTGATGTTAGTTTCAACCCATTCAGGGGGGAAAAGAACTTTCAAAAGTATTTTTTATCATTGAAATACCTCCTAAGCCTATATAAGATGGATGTAATGCCTTTAACTAGCTATCCATATCATAGCATAGTCAGGTATAGATAACGAGCTAATTCCTCCATAGGTGGAAAATTCAGCAGATACTACAAAATGAAAAATATACAGTTAATCATCAAACTGGAGATAAATAATTATTCAAAATTTTGTTTATAATGTCTGCTCCGGCGGTACCGCTTTCAACAGCAACTTCCCCAAATCATAATTAACACCAGCAATACCAAACTCAGGCTCGGTTTGAAACGAATTTTTAATATAAAAAGGCTCTTCAAAAGTATTTCCATCCACAATAACAACAGCAAGAATAAACTTATCCGCCTGATTCAGGACATAAATAATCTCATTACGGCTCACCGTAATGGTGGTCTGCCCTTTGCTTCGGCCTTTCACCTCAATGTGCCGATCCGGTTTTACGGCATCGTCAATGCCAGGCCGGGGTCGGGCAGTCACATCCCATCCACATTTTTCCGCCCCCACATCCGTTACTTCATGGCCAAACCCTTTTTCCGTTTCCCTTTTTCCGTTTCCATGACAGCCTCCATGGCCACCCGCTCAACGTGTGCCCGGCTGTCGGCATCCACAGAAAAAGCATTCTCCCCCTTGCGGAATTTCAAAAGCCCCTGGGGGATGACAAGGGTAGCACTAATGACCACCGGGGTGCTGGAAACCACATTTTTAGAAGCCGTCAATTCAGATTTACGCTGTTCCAGGCGTGCGGTGAGTTCATCCACCCGACGGCGGGCCATTTCCGGCTGCACCCGGGGCTGCTTCCCGGCACTGACATCATCTTTCAGTTTGATGTACCGGTCCGACCAATGGTTGATCTCCCGCACCAGGCGATCATTAATAGCTGCCAGGATTTTATCTGCCTGCTGCTCCCTTCGCTGTTTCACCTCCCGGTAATGGTCGGGCACCAGCTTCTGGGAGGCATGGGTCAGGGCCAGGGTTTCCAGATTATTGTTCAGCCAGGGGGCATTGACAATGTCCTTCACAAGTTTCAAGTCATCAGGATCAATGGGTAACAGATCCAGATGGGGTGCCCAGCCAGCATTCAGGGCATGGCCCGTTTCATCAATGGCCACAAACTGCAGACGTCGGGAGGCCACCTCTTTTGTCCTGGCACCGCCACCCGAAGGGGCTTCCTTCACCGTGTGATCCACCATAAATAAAATCCGGGGAACCATGCCCTCATCCGTGGGGTTAACCAATGCTCTGGAAGGCTTCGGCAAAAAAAGCCCGGATAAAATAGGGCTACAGCTTGCGGGCTTCGGCTTTTTCCATCTCGTCCCGGACAGCGTAGAGTTCTTCCAGCCCCATGTGCTGTTCCACCAGGGCATTGTGCTTGAGGATCTCCTTGAGGCGATCGGTGTCCAGGTCGCCTTCAATGATTTCATTCATGTGGGCCTTTACTTCCGGGTCTTCCCCGTACCGAATGGCTTCCACCAGCAGATCTTTCAGGGAAACATTGTCAAAGGCTTCCCCCAGCACATCAAAGACCTTGCCCCCCAGGGCTTGTTTTTCTATCTCAATCTTGGAGAACAGCTTTTGGAACACATCGCCTTCCCGGGTTTCATTGGCCACGATATTCCACAGATGACACACCTCGGTCTGGCCGATGCGGTGGATTCTGCCGAACCGCTGCTCCAGCCGATTAGGATTCCAGGGCAGGTCGTAATTGACCATGAGGTTGGCATTCTGAAGGTTGACGCCTTCACCGGCGGCATCTGTGGCAATGAGGACAATCACTTCAGGATCATTTCTGAACTCTTCCTGGATTTTCCGGCGCTCATCCCGGTTGGTGGTGTCAGATATGATGCGCACGGCATGGGGATTGCCCAGCATGTCCCGGATACGGGTGACGAGATAGTTCAGGGTGTCTTTATGTTCCGTGAAGATGATGAGTTTGCGCCGGGTGCCACCGGGGGTGAACATCTCCGGGGTGTCATGAATCAGGCAGGAGAGCTCTTCCCATTTTTTATCGTTGCCAGACTGGACCACTGTCAGGGCCTGGTGTTCAATCTGTTTGAGGATGGTGATTTCTGCTTCCAGCTCGGGCACGGTCTCTGCGGCGGTTGCCTGGTCCACCACCTGCTGTGCATAGGTTTCGTACTCTTCGGCGTTGAGTTCTTCATCCAGATCGTTAAAATTTTCGGGCACATCTATTTTCTTTTTGGTGGTGTATTGAACCATGGCTTCGGCAACGCCGTTTTGGTTCAAAGCTACGCCCC
This sequence comes from uncultured Desulfocicer sp., assembly GCA_964433355.1. Lineage (GTDB taxonomy): Bacteria > Desulfobacterota > Desulfobacteria > Desulfobacterales > Desulfobacteraceae > Desulfocicer. The sequence continues at coordinate 7,651 of CAYSSE010000121.1, read as the reverse complement.
GGGCCAGGAGTTTTGTCTCTGCCAGGCGGGATTCCAGGCGTTTACGGCGGCGTTTCAAGGACTGGAAGATGGCTTCAGGGCTGGATGCCAGGCGGCGCTGGAGCTGGGTTAAGGCAAATCCCACGGTGTTCTTTTTATTGCCGGCGAGCCGGTCGGCCCGGTTCATCTCTTCCCTTACATAGGTGGTTACCTGCTCGTACAGGGCTGCTTCCAGGGGAGACAGGGTATAATTGGTGGTGTAAGCCCTTCTTTCGGGAAAGAGTTTGGTGCCGTCAAACTTGAACAGCTCCTCCTTGACCATGCGCCGCATCATGTCCGACACATCCACTTTATGGGCACCTTCCCGGAATTTTCCGTAAAACCGGTCCCCATCCAGCAGGGAGAGCCAGATCTGAAAATCTTCTTCCTTGCCGTTGTGGGGGGTGGCCGTCATCAGCAGAAAATGCCGGGTAATGGCCCCCAGCAGCTTGCCCAGTTTAAAGCATTTGGTTTCTTTTACTTTGTTACCGAAATAATGTGCCGACAGCTTGTGGGCCTCATCAACGATGATGAGATCCCAGTCGGTGGCATCCAGTTTTTCCTGGAGTTCTTCACTGCGGGACAGCTGATCCAGGCGGCAGATCAGCTGATTGGCCTCTTCAAAATAGTTGCCCGATGCGCATTGCTCCTGTTTTTCCCGACTGAAGATTTCAAAGGTCACGCTGAATTTTTCAATGAGCTCATCCTGCCATTGTTCTGTCAGGGAACCCGGGGCTACGATGAGGATGCGTTTGGCATCGGCCCGCATCAGGAGTTCCCGGATGAGAAGGCCTGCCATGATGGTTTTGCCGGCTCCGGGATCATCTGCCAGGACAAAGCGCAGGGGCTGTCTGGGGAGCATGGATTCATATACGGCGGAAATCTGGTGGGGAAGGGGTTCCACATTGGAGGTGTGCACGGCCATCATGGGATCAAACAGGGCTGCCTGGGAGATGCGCCAGGCTTCCAGGCCCAGTTTGAATTCTGCACCGGGTGCGTCAAAGGCCCAGGCACGACCGGCTGTGGCCAGGGAAAGGCGGGATTCGTCCGAGCGGAACAGCATCTGCTCACCAAGTTTTCCCTGGCTGTCTTTATAATAGACGGTAAGGGCCGCGTCTCCCACGGGCTCCACCTGGACAATGCGCACGATTTCATCAGGCTGGATGCCGCTGATCTGGACGTCTTTTTTGATCTCATCAAGTTTGAGCATTCCGGTTCCCGGCTGTTGGCTTATGTAATGTTGCAATTTAAATAAACATCATTTTTTTAACCTTTATTGCATACGCCCAGCCTGAAAATTTGTCAATAACTTTATCGAAATGTAACACTATGGAAAGGAAGGAAAATAGGGACAGGAAAACTGTGTATAAGAAAATGTCGGGCAAAAACTTCCTGTTGTCGGTCTTCGCACAAGATGACAACCTGTGTGTATTTACTCATTATACCATCTCATCATTTGTGTATGTTGAAAAACGCTCTGGGTAAATTCTTGCGTTTAAAAAATATTTTTTCAATGAAATTTCAGAATCGGAATGATGTAGAGATATATCTCTAAGATTCAAGTGTTCATTCGAAAAAAAGTCTTTTTTAACCACCGACAACCTCCATTAATGCATCGAAAAAAGTATCTTGTTCCAGATCAATGTATTGAATACTTGGAGGAGGCGTTGCGATTTTCCAACCCCATTCTATATCCTTTTTTTCCTCCTCTTTTTCAGGCGGTTTCTCACCACTTACCCAAACTGTCATCTTGATCCTTGGGCCTGAAGATGATTTATCGACTAATACAAATTTAACTTTCCCATTTACGCCCATAAGATCTACGCGTCCTTTGGCACCAATTAAATTAGTTCCTATTGGTTCTAATTTAATTGTATGGGGGCCTAATTCAATTTGAAGCACTTTTACCGAATATTCACCTATATAATCTTCGATAATCTTTTTTTCGGAATATTCGTAATTGATTTTACCACTTTCCAAATATTCAGAAAGGAATTCTTCAACCGTTTTGTAGAATTGGTCAAGATATTTTATCCATTCATATCGTTTAGCCTTCCAATCAATCTGTTTTCCAGCATCTTTTTCTTGTACCTGTTTATTTAAGAAATTGTCAAAATCTTTTTTTCCCATGATATTTTTCTCCTCGAATTATATTCGTTCAATACATATTATCATTTACTGCATAACGATTAACATCACCGGCGAAATAAAGCTGCATAGCAAAGCGGCGCAGCTTTATTTTATCCGAGTGCATTTTTTATTACGCTTTTATTTCTAACAACATCAATTCCAATAAACTTTTGCACCATTAACAATCCCTTGATATAAAGGTTTTGCTTTATACATTGCATAACCGTAGTGTTCTTGGGGGTTGGTCATAAGATGGACCACTATATGGGAGCTGAATATATGCTATTGTCAATTAGCTGTAATTACTGACTTTATTTTTAGATCAAAAAAAATTGCTTCATACTGGCGAATGGCCTGTTTTTCAAAACAGATACGTTCGTATTTTTTCGATGGTGATTTCTGCTTCCAGCTCGGGCACGGTCTCTGCGGCTGTTGCCTGGTCCACCACCTGCTGTGCATAGGTTTCGTACTCTTCGGCGTTGAGTTCTTCATCCAGATCGTTAAAATTTTCGGGCACATCTATTTTCTTTTTGGTGGTGTATTGAACCATGGCTTCGGCAACGCCGTTTTGGTTCAAAGCTACGCCCCGGGCCAGGAGTTTTGTCTCTGCCAGGCGGGATTCCAGGCGTTTACGGCGGCGTTTCAAGGACTGGAAGATGGCTTCAGGGCTGGATGCCAGGCGGCGCTGGAGCTGGGTTAAGGCAAATCCCACGGTGTTCTTTTTATTGCCGGCGAGCCGGTCGGCCGGGTTCATCTCTTCCCTTACATAGGTGATGACCTGCTCGTACAGGGCCGCTTCCAGGGGGGACAGGGTATAGTTGGTGGTGTAGGCCCTTCTTTCTGGGAAGAGCTTGGTGCCGTCAAACTTGAACAGCTCCTCCTTGACCATGCACCGTATCATGTCCGACACAGCCACTTTATGGGCACCTTCCCGGAATTTCCCGTAAAACCGGTTCCCATCCAGCAGGGAGAGCCAGATCTGAAAATCTTCTTCCTTGCCGTTGTGGGGAGTGGCCGTCATCAGCAGAAAATAGAGAAGCTGGGGGAGAGAAAAACGTGGTTTGTCCCCTATTTAATTATTCACAAACCAAACAGCATAGTCATCAAGCAATTGAAAATTTTTTGATGATTTTTCAACAGCTTTAAGATCTTCTAATGTCAATATAAATTCCTTTTCATCAGAAATTCTTTGAACTTTTGCATATATTCTATTCTCACCATCCACATAGGTTATTAATTCAAGTGTTTGCCTGAAATTATTGATAGCATGTAAAGGCCATAAAATTTTGCTGAATAGTGATTTGTTTATGCTGTCTGGTTGCCGTTCATTAACATTTGAGGGATTTTTTTTCATCAAATTATCATAATCATTATCAATTCTGATAAGGGTGTATTCATCAGTATATGAAGCTCGTTTTTTTTTCAATTTTTCATATTTGATTTTATTTCCAGGTCCAAATGTGTAATATTCTTCCCAACTGAAACAACCTGTATCTTCAATACCGGTAAGGGTGCACGGCACTTCTATTTCTGATTTCAGATATTCAGTATAAATTTTTACATTATTTTCATTAACTGCGGCATATTCCTCATCTTCAACATTGAGGATATTCAGAATTCTTTCAGTTTGTTTATCAGTGTTGTCGCTACTCAAATTTTTTTTCAAGACGGATGACGGAATTGGTTGAACAATTTTTTTAGAATTCCGATTCTTTTTCTTTTTTTTAGTCATTTTATATAACTGCCACGGGCAGACCGTATTCTGGCCTCGGCCTACCCACAACGAAGCATGAAAGAATATTAGACATGTCTACTCTTTCATATAAATCACTTAAGGTAATATAATACTCTCGTTAGGAATGAGTCCGCAATAACATCCCCATTTAAAAATTGGGGAACACTATCCTTCAACGGTCGTGTGTTCTGAAAAGGCCAAGTTATTTAAGACTGGTTCCTTAGCATTAATTTTTAAGATTTTCTAATTTTTTAATTAACATGATTTTTTCTTTTGCAATTGTTTATTTCTTTAAGCCGACTTCTGAAAAGCAAGAAACCCAAGTTTTTTAGACTTGGGTAGTTCACTCTACGGGTCGTGATTGAACGAAGGCCGTTTTTCATATGACATCGGCCAGGGCCTCCTTCAGGTTCTCATATAGAAAGGTATACCCTGCATCCTGAATTTTTTTAGGCAGGATTCTCTTGCCTGTAAGCAACAACTCTTCGCCCATCTGCCCCATTGCAAGTTTGATGGCTGCTGCTGGCATTGAAAAAAAAGTCGGACGGTTCAGCACCTTTCCCAATGCCTTTGTGAACTGCTGGTTAGTTACAGGGTTGGGTGCGGTGCCGTTAACCGGCCCTTGAACTTCACCCTGTTCAAGACAATACAGTATAATGCCAATCAAATCATTGATATGAATCCAGGACATCCATTGGGTCCCCTGCCCTATCTTCCCCCCGCCTCCCAGTTTAAACGGGCCTAACATTTTACCCAATGCCCCGCCTTTTCCAAGTACAATACCCGTCCGCAATAAACAGGTCCGAATGCCCAGCGGCTCTGCCTCAAGGGCTATGGTTTCCCATTCTCGGCAGATCTGGCTGGAAAAACTGTCATCACCGGATCCTGTTTCGTCAATGGGTTCGTTTGTTTTGCCCGTCCCATAATATCCAATGGCTGAGCCACTGATAAACACGTCGGGTTTTCGGTCTATCCTGGCAAAATATGCAATCAACGCCTTGGTTGTATCCAGACGGCTGCTGAGGATGCGTTGTTTTTGCCGGTCGCTCCACCGCTTGTCCACAATGGGTTCACCCGCCAGGTTAATGACGGCATCAAAAACAATATCATCGGTCAGGTTGTCCAAAGAACCAATACCCTGGACAGGCGATTTAATTTTTTCAGGATGTCGGCTCAGCACCACCAGATGATGCTGAGCGTCCAGCAGACGGGAACAAAGGGCTGAGCCGATAAATCCGGTGCCGCCAGTAATGAGTATATTCATTTTTTAAAAGCTCCAGGTTAAATCAACACCTTCGCCAAATTCAAAAGGGATTCGAAATTTTGCAATTTAGCTACCATATATTGTGCGAGCACGACTCTTTAACTACTATATATCATTTAGATTTAGGCCAAAATAAAATTGGCGAAGGTATTATAAATGTATATAATTATTATATCGAATTTGTAGACTATAATCTATCATTATTTACAATAAAATCTTGCTAAAGCAAAACTTATATCCCAAACCTGAAAAATTAGGTTTTACGAGCTAAAGGCCGATGGCAAAAATAAGAGTTATTTTTGACATAAACGGCAAGCCTACCGCCTGGATAAAAGATTATCCACCTGGGGAGTTGGTGGACATGAACCCCATGTGAACCTAAAAAAACCTCATTTTAAAAAGGGAATTAGACTGATGAAATTCACCCATGAAGAACTCTTACAACGGGCGTATTGCGGAGCCAGGACAAGGGAACCTTCTATATTAGAAAAAAATTGCTAAGAATAGTCCGTCACCACTTTGTCCTTTTTCATTGATTTCCTTTATTTTGTGTTATATGTGTCTATATTAAGTAGTATGAAGTAGTATGATATATGGAATCTTTATATTCTAATTTACCTTAAAGGTATTTATTATTATTTTGAAATGACAAATACGGAATTTGTAAAGTACTCGGGTTCTCATGGCACTACGCAAACAAGATTTTTAGAAATAACAAATAATGGTTTCAATGTGGGGGCAGGATATAGAGGAACTGGTGTTTATTTTTGGGAAAATACCGGGTATGCTCGTGAATTAGCTATTGGTTGGTATGTCAATGCCAAGAGAAATGGTGTTTACAAAAAAGATGAAGACTCAAGGTGTTCAATTGTTTGGGCAACCTTGACCGCCATAAAAAATGAGGTGATCGACTATACCGATCCAAAATGGAGAGAGCAATTATTAAAGTTGTTCAAAAAACTTGACCAGCCAGACTCTTCAGAGAAAGCATGTGATTTGTACGATTTGCTCACAACAAGAATTGAAAAAACATTAAACACCACTATAAAAATAATTATCACTATGGTGCATCCACCCAAAAGCTCATGCTATCCCACACAAACTTATGGCATGGCATATTGTTATGTTGTTACCGACACTGGATGCATTAATGTGGAATCATACGAGACTCTAAACGATTTTGATGTTCATGATAAAGAAGCGTGTCGGAAAGTATTAAAACAACGAAAAGACAAAAATATCTATTATTAAATGGGGGCAAACATGAAAAACAGCCAAGCTGTGCATGATGCGATGCAAGAAGCCTTCACAGAATTGTTGGCATTGAGCCCGGAAAAACTTAGGGACAGGCTAAAAAAACGTGAAGTCGGACCAATCGGCAAATTAATGAGAGAATCCCAAAACATTGAAATTTTTTTCCAAGAATGTCAATGTGCAGATAATAAAAGTAGTCACCAATTCGGTCAAATTCATATAGAAGACATATGTGTTGATAGCCCGAGGGTTGATGTTCTTTTAAATAGGAATCAAGCCCAGTATAGTTATAAAGTCACCTCTGATGATAACAGGTTGTTAGCCGCATGATATCAGAATTTAAATTTGAGTCGTATAAAATTGACTCATTAAATCTCGAAACACAAAGAACCTTGGGAGTGTTGGGATTTATAGGTAATATTCCTACAAATAGTTGGAAAATCAATATCGCCTTACGCACACCCTCGTTTTTTAAAAATGAGTCAGCATATGTGTGTGGCATGGATATTAATTTAACTGGTATGGGGAATGACGATAGCGGTCAACCAACAATCGAACTTGTTCTACTTAAAGCTGGGATTTCGGGCCTTTTTAAAATAGAGGGAGACCGACCATTAAAAGAAAATGAAAAGAATATGGTGCTGATTCATTTTCCAGCATTATTATTCCCATACTTACGAAGTGCTTTAACGGGGTTGATTGCAAATTCTGGATTGGGGACTTTTATTTTCCCGTTAATAAATGTCTATGAACTCATCAAAGGTGCCGCTGGTAACCTTGAGATTGAAGTTGTTGAAAATGATAACGACCAAGAATAACATCTGATTTTGGATAGCATCCTCATAAACATACGCCCCGTTTAACAGAAAATGAATCTGATTAAGCGGGGTTTTTGTTTTTCTTTACCTCCCCCCTGCCTGGTTAATCCAAATCACCCCTGTAAATTCCAAGGAATCACTACCGTGCAAATAACTTGTTACGTGTCGAAATCAAGAAAATTGTATCCATATTTACGACCTTTTATCTTATTTTTTAAGCTCCAGGTTAAAGATTTCTCAGGTTGTTTCTCCCAGCCGGACAATCCAGCGGGTAATGGCGGCCAACAGGGCAACGGACAACAGTCCGCCGCACCAGAGCGCGACAAACCAGAGCCATTGCCGGCGGGTGTCAGTAAGAAATTTCATGAGAACTCTTACCCCGAAATAACCAGTAACAAAAACCGGTATAGGCAAGCACAACCGGCAACATGA
>CAYSSE010000120.1:0-11812 GCA_964433355.1 uncultured Desulfocicer sp. | reverse complement strand
GCATGTCCTGCTGGACACAACGAATATTGAAAATGATATCATGCCGCCCCCCCCCGACGGGCAATGGGCCCGGCCGGAACCGTAGACGGCACAATTGGCCGGTTCCTATTACCCATCGGGGGGGGGCTCTGCTGAGGGTACTTGGACACTTCATTTTCATATAAAAAAAAAGATATGGGAGAAACCAACCAAATGCTTACCCGAATACTCAATTCAAAATTACCTTTAATGGTATATAACCCCACAAAAATATTTTCCTTAACCTTTTTCACTGAGATTTTTCAAGCTGGCGGACTGCCTGTTTTTGATGCAGAATTCATGCCTGAAAGTGAGATCCTCCATGGGGCAAAACAGCTGGAAAAAGCAGGGGTATTGTTCGGCTTGCGGGTGGTGGCTCCCAGCGATACCCTTTTGAATACATTAAAAGAACTCCAGCTTGACTATCTGGACATCCTCATCGTTCCCGTGGAAAAGGGAAATGGGGGTGTCGCCTTTTCTGGTTTTGGCGACACAAAGCTAATCCTTGAAGTCAAAGATATCAACATTAATGATCTCATTGATGCCTCCGATCCCCACGCGCTTATTCTCAAGGGAAATGAAGCCGGGGGCCGGGTTTCCAGTTACTCATCCTTTATTTTGATGCAATGGTACTTACAAAACAACACCCGACCTGTTTTTATCCATGGGGGGGTGGGAAGAAACACGGCATCTGGCATGTTTGCCGCCGGTGTCAGCGGTGTGGTTCTGGGCAGTCAGTTGTGGCTGGCCGATGAATCCCCGGTGACGGATAATTTTAAAACCCTTTTGGGAAATCTGGACGAAAGCGACTCCATTGAGGTGACCACGAGCCCTGACTTTGTCATTCGGGTATTTGCCAAACTGGGAACTAAAATAGCCCGGCAACTCAAAGAAAAGGCCATCCTCTGGTCCGATAAGGAGAATGCACAGGAACTGGTGTACCAGGAACTGGAAAAGGAACTCACGGCCCTTGATGACCATGAGGCCAGTGCCATACAATCTTTGTTTTTTCTGGGTCAGGATGCCCTGTTTGCCAAAAGCTTTAAGAAAATTTCAAGCTCCATTAAAGAGATGATCCCCACCTTTTTTAAGGAGATCGGGGAACAGCTCCAATGTGTGGATAAATTTGACCCAGTGGTGCCAAACTCTCCCCTGGCCAAAGAACACGGCACCTCCCTTCCCCTGATCCAGGGCCCCATGGCCAATATCAGTGACAATGCGGATTTTGCAGCCCAAGTGCTTAAAGCCGGGGCCCTACCCTTCATGGCTGTGGGCAGTCTGCCTGATTTCCTGGCCGATCCCATGCTTCAAAAAGGGGCTGAACAGGTTAAAAATTTTGGAGCGGGGCTGGTGGGCATTGAGGCCTTTAATCCGGCCATTGCCAAACACATGGACATGGTAAAAAAATACAAGGTCCCCTTTGCCCTGTTTGCCGGGGGCATTCCTTCCCAAATTATTGAATTGGAAAAGGCAGGGACAAAGACCTATATGCATACCCCGTCGGTGTCCATGCTGAAAAATGCCATGGAGAGCGGTTGTACGCGGTTTATCTTTGAGGGCAAAGAGGCAGGCGGCCATGTGGGTTCCCTGTCCAGCTTGGTGCTTTGGGATGCGGCCATCACCCGTCTGTTGGAAGATACACGAACAGATCTCACCGGCATCAGTCTGATCTTTGCCGGGGGGATCTCCACCTGCTTTGCATCGTGGTTCATCTCCGGCATGGCTGCCACCTTGGCTGCCCGGGGGGCTAAAATAGGGCTCCAGGTGGGCAGTGCCTATCTTTTCACCAAAGAGATCATTGATACCGGGGCCATGAAAAAACGGTACCAGGAAATCCTGTGTAAAAGAGATGACACCGTTGTCATTGGTACCAGTGTGGGGCTTGCCTCCCGCACAGCTCCCACAGAGTTTGCCCGGATGACAGTAGAACTTGAAAAGGAGATGATCAAACAGGGTAAATCCCTTACAGAACGTAAACGTGCCTTTGAAAAGAATAACATTGGGTCTTTGCTTATTGGTGCCAAGGGCTATCTTCCGGACTTTAAACGCCCGGGGGAAGAGTTTTACACCCGCTTTGACGACACAGCCCAGGAGGAAAAGGGAAACTTTTTGGTGGGGGACAGTCTGGCCTATTTCCAGAAAACCCTGACCATCCCCGAGGTTCATGGCCGATATTTCAATGCAAAGGAGATCCTTTACCGCAATCTGGGTAAACTTGAGGTTTTCTCTTCCCAGAAAAACAGGCTCAATGATGAAATCGCCATTGTGGGCATGGGATGTATTCTTCCCGGGGCCGGCAACCCCGAAGTCTTATGGGACAATATCATGGGCAAACGCTATGCCATCAAGGAAATGCCCGATGAGAGAATCCGCAAAGACCTGTACTATGATGCCGATAAAACTGCCGAGGATAAATCCTATACCATGCTGGCAGGTCTGGTGGAGGATTACCGGTTTGATCAGGAGCGATTCGGTTATGATGATGACAAGACAGCTAAACTGTCCAGAAGCCAGAAAATACTGCTGGAAGCGGCCTACCAGGCCGTTGAAGATGCAGGGTATCTCAACGAAGATCTCTCCTTTGCCTGCAAAGACCCCCAGCGCACCGCCGTTATCATTGCCACCTGCCTTGGCAATGAACTTGGCAATGAACTACAGCTGAAGTATCACTTCCCGGAAGTGGTTTCCATGCTCAGGAAATTGCCGGAATTTGCAGCCCTCACCGAACAGGAAAAAACCGATCTGGTGGAGCATCTCAGGATTGGCATGGAGGGAAATAACCCCGGATATGACCCGGTACACGGCATTCTCTTAAACATTGAAGCCTCCCGGGTGGCCAAACACCTGGGTATCCGTGGGCCTAATTATATTGTGGATGCCGCCTGTGCCTCATCCTTCACAGCCCTGGACGCGGCTGTGGGAGAGTTGCTCTCCGGTGATCGAGACCAGGTAATTGTGGGCGGTGTCAACACCCACCTGGCTCCGGAATCTTTTATTGGGTTTTGCAAAATGGGGGCCTTGTCTGCAGAGGGCTCCTTCCCCTTTGATAAACGAGCCAACGGATTCATCCTGGGCGAAGGGGCTGCGGTGTTTGTGTTAAAACGCATGAAGGATGCCCTGCGGGACGGTGACACCATCCAGGCAGTGATCAAGGGCATTGGCAGCAGCTCCGATGGCCGGGGTAAATCCATTGCCGCCCCCAACATCAACGGGCAGCTCCTGGCCCTTAAACGCTGTTTTGAAAACATGGCTCCCCGGATCACCCCGGAGGATGTTTCGTTTGTGGAAGCCCATGGCACCTCCACCATCATGGGGGATCAGGCTGAACTTGAAACCTTAAAACAGGTTTACAGCACCTCAAAAACCGGAATCAGTTCAGTGAAATCCCAGATTGGTCATTTATTGGGTGGGGCCGGTGCTGCCGGACTTGTCAAGGCCGTGCAGGCGGTAAAAAAAGGGATTTTACCCCCCAATGCCAATTTTGAAACCCTGTCTCCCAACCATGATCTGAAAAATTCTGCCATGTACATCATCGAGGAATCCGCCCCCTGGGTGGAACCGGACGACAAAACCCGTAAAGCCGGTGTCAGTTCCTATGGGTTTGGCGGCATCAACTACCACATTGTCATTGAAGAATTTAATCATACCTATGCCCCCCTTGACCGGGATATTTTCACGGATCCAGCATATGATTTCAATGATGACCGCATCGTCATTGCAGGTCTTGGGGTACGACTTCCCGGGGCCCCGGATGTGAATCATTTTTGGGAGGCTCTGAAAAATGGAGAGAAACAACTCTCCCCCATACCCGAAACCTCCTTTGACAATGCCGCCTACGCAGAGCTGGATAAAAAATCTAACTACCGGCTACCCATGATCCAGGCCGGGGTGATCAAGGATTTTAAATTCAATAATATCAAATACCGCATGCCCCCCACAACGGTGAGATCCCTGGAAAGGGGGCAGTTGCTGAGTCTGGATGCAGCGGATGAGGCCATCTGTTCCTGTGGCCTTGACAAGCTTCTTTCCCCGGGAAACAAGACCGGCGTCATCCTTGGCACCATTGCCGGGGAGCGGCAGAATAAAAATATTTTGCGGGTGAGAAAAGGCCTTCTGGCTGAAATAATTGAAAATTTCGGAGAGCTTGAGCCCGGAACGAGCAAAAACATTGCCCAGGCCCTGGTGGAGGCCATCAGAACCCGAATTCCTGAAAACAATGAAGACACCACCCCGGGGCTTCTTTCCAACATCATCTCCGGCCGAATTGCCAATCACTTTGGCCTCAATGGTGCCAACTATGTCATTGATGCCTCCTGCGCCTCTGCCGTGATGGCCATCAAAAACGCCACCCGGAGCCTGGCATTTAAAGATCTGGATTTTGTCCTGGCCGGTGGCGTGGATGCCAACTTATATCCCGTGGTACTCATGGCCTTTAAACGTCTGGGCCTTTTGTCGGAAGAAACCGCCCGGTTTTTTGACGACCGGGCCGATGGTTATTCCATGGGGGAGGGTGCCGCCGTGCATGTGCTCACCACCCGGAAAAAAGCAAAAGAATCGGGCATGGAGATCCTGGGAGAAATTAACCATTGCAGTGTAAAATCAAGTGTCCCGGATCATCTGCTGGCACCGTCGGAGCAGACCTTTGTCGCCACCATCAATGAGTGTTACAAAGAGAGCGGTATCCTTAAAAAAGAGCTCAAACATCTGGATCTGTTTGCCTTTTCCAATATACTGGGTGACATGGTGGAAAAGCAGGTGGCAGAAAAATGTTTCACCCATGAACTGTCCTGCGGGAATGTGAAAACCCAGTTCGGCTATTTTAAAGCGGCCAACCCGGCCGTGGCCATGGCCAAACTGGTGCTCATGAATAAACACCGAACCCTGCTGCCCTTTAGATTTCTGGATGAAACCCATACCACCCTTAAAAACGGCACCTTGTTGAGGCCCGTAAAGGACATTACTCCGGTTTCACCACGGGAGCCCATGCGGTTTGCCTTTAATGTCAACGGCATTGGCGGGAATCATTGTCATTTGATCTTAAGCCCGCTGCCAGCCATGCTCCAGAATATCCAGGCCATGGCAAGCCCGGGACAGGCCGTATCGTCCAAGGTGAACGCTATAGCTTCTCTGGATACGACCCCAGTGGCAGCAAGGCCCGCAGGTGGTGGCGCACCAACAGGGGTATCGGGAACTCCCCGGCGCATGACCCCGCCGTCCTCGGCCATTCAGATGAAACCGGCGAGCACCCCCCCCTTTCCCACCGACGGAAAGCACCAGAAAATGGTGGCCCTGCTATCCGGCCAGGGAGTCCAGGCACCGGGCATGATGAAGGAACTCTATGACAATGATCCTGACATCCGCAACACCCTGGACCGGGGGGAAGAGATCTTTGTGGAACAGCGAGGATACTCCCTGCTTGACATGATGTTCGGGGAGGATAATCGCCTGAACCTCACGGAAAACACACAACCCGCAGTGTTTTTGTCATCGGCGGCCCTGTTTGATCGCCTCCATGCCGGGGGATTTGAACCCGATTTTTTCATTGGCCACAGTGTGGGGGAATACACCGCGCTTTTTTGTAGCGGTATGCTCAATTTTGACGATGCCATGCACCTGCTGCTAAAGCGGGCAGATCTAATGAAAGAGGCCGCACAAAAACATCCTGGCGGCATCATGGTGGTGTTCCGAAATGAAAAGGAGACCGGTAATTTCATTCGCCAGAGCGGACTACAGGATATTTACATCACCAATAAAAACTCAGAAAACCAAACCGCAGTTTCTGGTAAAACCCCTGCCATTGATTCTTTTTGTGAATATCTTACCACCCAGAATATCATCTTTAAAAAGCTGAATCTTTCGGCTGCATTTCACACACCGCTTTTGCAGGATGCTGCGGAAAAACTCCGGGATTATCTGAACACCATCACTTTTAATGACACGGCCTTTGGGCGGGTGATTTCCAATGTAACGGCCCGGCCCTACCCTGAAAACCGGCGGGAGGTCAAAGACCTTCTGGCCAAACAGATCACCTCCCCTGTGGAGTTCATCCGCTCCATTGAATATGTGTATGAATCTGGAAGAACCCATTATATTGAAATAGGCCCGGGACGTCTTTTGGCCAATTTGTTAAAAAACATCAATATTGTGCATTTCCAGAGCATGGTCACCGTGGATCGACGTCAGGGGGAAGTTGCCTCCTTTGATGCCTGCAAAACCTATCTTGCCTCCTACAGCAGCATCTTCACCCGGCAACGGGATGATAGACAGCTAATACTGCCGGGAGGAGCGACGCAAACCACGACACCCCACCCGGCAATTACCCCTGTACCCGTGTCCCTGGATGATGATTTTTCTGCATTCAAGACCCGGAACAATGCCCTGGCAGAAAAGCTGCTCTATGATGAGTTCCGGCGACAAAAACGTGAAGCGGCCATGGATGCCCTGGAACGGTTTGACTTTGACACCGACCGCATTGTTATCTCGGGTGTTTCCGTGGGCCTTCCTGGCAAAGCAAGGCGGGTGTTTGCCGCAGATAACTTTGACCGCATCCTGGAGGGCACCAATTTCATTGAGCCCCTGAGCATGGAAGACAAAAAGCGCATCACCGATAAAAACATCACCCGGCTCTTTAAACAACCCGACGGCAATGCCCGGTTTGTGGAGATCACAAAAACCGAAGATGTGATCCAGCTGGCCGGACAATTGGGGTACTTTAGTTTGACGGACGAGTATGGCATTAAAGCCCAGTATGACATTTCCATGGCCCTGGCCGTGGCTGCGGGCATTGAAGCCCTGAAGGATGCCGGGATTCCTTTGGTGATGCAGTACAAAGAAGCCTCCTCAGGAAACGGGAAAATGATCCCCAACGGGTTTGCCCTGCCCCAAGAAATGCAGGATGAAACCGGTATTATTATCACTTCCCTGTGGCCCAGCAATGAGACCCTGCTCAATGAAATGGAACGGTATCTTTACGACCGCTTTTACTTAAAACCCTATGAGGAATTTGAAAATATCTACTTTTATCTCATGGAAAACGTAAAAGAGATGGGGGTAAAAGAAAAGGTAACCGACTGGTTCTTTAAAATCAAGGGCAGCAAGCGGGAGGATTTTGGTCCTTACAAATTTGACCGAAATTTTCTCATGAACGCCTGTCCTTTGGGATCTGCCCACCTGGCCCAGATCATCCGGGCTAAAGGACCCAACACCCTTTTAAGCTCAGCCTGTGCCTCCACCACCCAGGCCATTGGGGTTGCCGAGGACTGGATTCGGGTGGGACGGTGTAAACGGGTCATCGTCATTGGCGGTGAAAATGCCACCTCCCCGGCCCAGAATCAGTGGGTGGGGTCCGGTTTTCTGGCCCTGGGGGCTGCCACGGTGAAAAAACGGGTGTCTGAAGCGGCTAAACCCTTTGACTCAGACCGTAACGGAACCATAGTGGGTGCCGGTGCCGTGGGCCTTGTCATTGAAAAAAGTGACCAGGCCAGAGCCAGGGGTATGAACGGCCAGGCCCAGATTCTGGGTACCCACATGGCTAACAGCGCCTACCACACCTTTAATATTGATGTGCCCCATATGGCAAAGGAGATGACCCGGTTTATCAGTCGCATGGAAAAGCAGCACCAGATGACAAAAAGTGAGTATGCAAAAAAACTGTTGTTCATGTCCCATGAGACCTATACCCCGGCCCGGGGAGGCAGTGCAGATGCCGAAGTAACGGCCTTGAAAACCGCTTTTAAGGATTATCTCAACCACATCTGCATTTCCAACACCAAGGGATTCACTGGCCATACGCTGGGGGCTGCCATTGAGGATGTGGTCATGGTGAAAGCCCTTCAAAAACGAAAGGCACCACCCATTGCCAATTTGACCCGTATTCCGGATCATTTCAAGGCCTTGAATTTCAGTGGGAAAAAGGCCATTCAATCGGAATATGGCCTGCATCTGGCTGCCGGGTTTGGATCTCATTTTGCCTTTTTACTTGTGAAACGCATTGAGGAAAACTCCTTTGAAAACAATCCAACTTACACCCGGTGGCTCCAAAGGGTTTCCGGGGCGGTGAATCCAGAATTGAAAATTATTGACAATACCCTTTGCGTGGTTCCTGGCCCGGGGGGGGCTCTGGCACAGCCAGCACCTGCTGCACCTGGAGAGCAGGCCCAACTGCCCGAATCAGTGTCCATGCCCGAAGCCACCTCATCGACATCTGATAGATCCGGTGTACAGGGGGTAGATGCGGCGGCGGTCTCCAGGGAAGTAACTCATCCCATACCATCCGGGGAAGTAACCCGTCCCATACCATCCGGGGATAGTGCTAACAGATCTGAAGCACTGCCCACGGTATCACCCGCAACTATTGTTGAGCCCTCCCCGGCCCCGGCCGTCCCTGCCGGAGACACGGGTGCTGCCGCCTTAAATAAAATCAAGGAGATCATAGCCGAGCAGACCGGATACACCATTGACATGCTGGAGGATACCTTGGACCTGGAGGCCGATCTTGGCATTGACACTGTTAAACAGGTGGAAATTTTTGCCAAGGCCGCCGGACACTTTGGGTTTCCTGTACCCGAGGATCTGAAACTCAGGGATTTGAACACCATTGCCAAGCTGGCCGATTACATCAACACCAAAGCCTCTCCGGCAGGTATTGACACCCCACCACCAGCGGATGGGGGCGTCTCCGGCACCTCTGTGTCCGGTGCCTCTCTGTCCAGCGGTTCTCTGTCCGGCGATTCACATGGCCAGGCAGGAACTACAGCAACCGTTCAGGCAACGGGCAATGCCCCGGCAGCGGCCCCAGACGCACAAGCTGCCCTTATAACTGCTCTGGACAAAGTCAAGGATATCATTGCCGAACAGACCGGATACACCACGGACATGCTGGAGGATACCCTGGATCTTGAGGCAGATCTTGGCATTGATACCGTTAAACAGGTGGAAATTTTTGCCAAGGCCGCCAGTCACTTTGGGTTTCCTGTTCCTGAAGATTTAAAACTCAGGGATTTGAACACCATTGCCAAGCTGGCAGATTACATCAACACCAAAGCTACTCCCCCGGAACCGGATACCCCGCCAGCGGGGGATGACGATCCTGCAAAATCCAGCCCTGGTGGGTCAGATAGCCAATCTGAACAAGTTGGGGTCGCCACCGATGCTGCGCAAACAACTGCCACAAACACGCCCCCAGGCAGTTCCACCCGCACCGCATCCAAGTCTTCAGATATTAAGCGCCTGGTGCCAGTCATTAAATCTGTGCCCGGGCCGGTACCCGGAGCAATGGATCTTTCTGGAAAGACCGTGATCATGACCCTGGACAATGCGGGATTTGCCCAAAAAGTAGCTGAATCCCTGGGCCAACACACCCGGATCATCGGCCTGGGTCTGGATGAAAATTCCGGAAATTTTTGCGATGAGATCATTCCCTTGGACCTGTCATCGGAAACGTCCATCAAGGAAGCGGTGGAACAAATTATTAAGATCCAGGGAGATATTCATGGGTTTATCCACCTGGCCCCCCTTAATCTGTGTTTCCCTGAAAAATCCCAGAACACCCTTTCCGGCGTGGCCCATGTTCACGCGTTTTATCATCTCATGAAGGCGCTTTTCAGCCAGCTGAACCAGAAAGATCGATTTCTTGGGGTGCTTTCCCTGGAATCGGTTATTTTTCCCCATGGTGATGGCACCCGGCAGGCTAATATTGAACCCTGCTTTGCCGGTATCTCCGGCATGATGAAAAGCCTTGCCAAGGAGATGCCCCACACCCGGGTGAAGATGGTGGATTTCTCCTGCCCTGATTTTCTGGCATCCCAGGATGAGATCATTGGGCAGTTTCTCAATGAGATCACCTCCGGGGATACCCGGGTGGAAACAGGCTATCGAGAGGGTGAAAAATATATTTTGAAGCTGGAAGAACAGGCCCCCAATGACACCGGAGAGACCGTCATCAAAGAGGGCGATACCCTGGTGGTAACAGGGGGAGCCCGGGGCATCACCTTTGAAATCTTGAAACAGGTGGTGGCACGGTATAAAACCAATCTGGTCATCCTGGCCAGAAGCCCCATTGACACACTGGAAGCAAAATTTCTTGATCCCGCCGCCACACCTGCCACCATCATGGCAGGTCTCAGGGAAACCATGGCCGGCGCCAAACCCGTGGCATTAAAAAATGAGACCGACCGCATCATGGCCATCCGAACCTCCCGGGAGAATCTTGATATCCTGAGATCCCAAGGGGTGTCCGTGACCTATCTTGCCTGTGATGTGGCAGATAAAGAAGCGGTTAAAAAAGCCCTCTCAGGCATTGACCGCGTGGACGGATTGATTCATGCAGCTGGACTTGAAGAGAGCATGCCCTTTGAAAAGAAAGCCTATGATTCATTTGCCCGGGTATTTGATACCAAAGTTCAAGGCTGTGAAAACGTCATGGCTGCCCTTGCGGAAATACAGGTTCAGGGAATGCAGGTTCGGTACTGCATCGGTTTCTCTTCGGTGACGGCAAAATTTGGCAACGAGGGACAGGCTGACTATACCGCAGCCAATGATATGATGGCCAAAATACTGTTCAAAGCCCAGTATGACAATGAAAACATCACCTGCAAAATCATGGACTGGACCGCCTGGAGCGGTGCTGGCATGGCCACCCGGGACACCGTTAAAAAAGTACTCACCGAACGGGGACTAAAATTCCTGCCCCTGGAAGAGGGCATTGGTTTTTTCATGGATGAAATGACAGACACCGTCACCACCGAGGTGGTGATAACAGGTCTTGATGAGAGCTTTGACCGGGATTGTCTTCTAAGAGTGGCACCATTTCTGGACAAACTGACAAAAACACAAGAAGGGAAAACCGTATTTTCACGACATCTTTCCATTGAAAGGGATCGTTTTCTCCTGGATCACGCCATGGAAGGCACCCCCATCTTTCTGGGGGCCACCGGGGTAGAAACAATGGCTGAAGCGGCTATGGCCAATCGGAAGATCCCCGGATACCTCACAAAGGTCACCAATTTTTCCATTCCCTATGGCATCAAATTACTCCAGAATCGACCCAAGGCCATCCTTGTGTCAACGGAGGCTGTGATGGATGATCCCCATGCTTGGGACTGCACCATCACTTCGCAGTTCATCAATCCCGCCGGGGTTGTCATGGGAGATCCCAAGCTGCATTACCAGGCTCGGTTCATGATCAAGGATACCCCTTTGCCCGGGGAAAAACGATCCATCCCTGGATTCACCCCAGTGAAAAATTCCAAGGAGTTGGCCAACCAAATCTATCATCCCCAACGCCTTTTCATGGATGATCTGTTCCGTTCCATCCATGATATTGTAAGCTTTGACGGTAAGACCCTGGTGAGCCTTTTGTCCTACACCAGTGATGAACCCTTTTTCAATTATGGGGCTGAACCTGAATTTTTAACGGACGTGGTGCTCCTGGACGGCATGTTCCAGACCGGCGGAGCCTTTGAGTTCTTCACCGACTCCTGTGTGGTTCTGCCTTACAAGATCGGCAGCCTTGAGTTCATGGCCCGGGGGTTAAGAAATACCAATTATCTGTGTTTCACCACCCGCACAGCATCCAACGATGAAACAGACACCTATGACATGGATCTGGTAGATGAAGCAGGAAATTTCTTGATGAAACTCAGGGATTTTGAGATGGTCAAGCTGCATAAGCTGAGCCCGGAGCATACCATCAGTAAGGGGATTATTGGCAAGTAAAGCCATGTTATTATGACATGTGGGTTTTATTAGAAAATAAAACTTCCGGGCAACCTCAGCAGAGCCCCCCCCGATGGGT
>CAYSSE010000119.1:0-11827 GCA_964433355.1 uncultured Desulfocicer sp. | reverse complement strand
TTCAGGTGGCTGAAATTCTGAAGCAGGGCGGCCGGGGCTTTATCCAAAAACCGTTCACACTGGGGGAATTATCAGAAAAAATCAAAACCGCATTGCGCTGACCCCAGCCCAAGTTGGCTGAAGTTCTTTGATTGGGAAAAAAACGCGCTTAGGGGAACAGATTTTTAAATCTGTCTTCCATCTCCGAAATGGAAAAGTTGGGGTTGGTTCTAAGACCGGCCACTTCTAATTTTTTAAAAGATTATTGCGCTGTAACTATTTAATAATATAATAAATATTTTTAAATAAATTTTAGAGATGACTGCAAGTGGCCGACGTTAGAACCAAGCCCGAAAAGTTATTTGGGGCTCATTTCATTTTTTAAGAGAGCAAGTTACCTTCCAGATAGCGTACCGTCTCCGCAAATCCCCGTTTAAATTGTTCACTCTGTGCATTGGTAAAATCACTGAAGTTGACAAGATCCAAAGATCTCATAAGATTCAACTGTCCAAGCATCCCATCTTCAATGATTTGACCCAGCAAAGGAAGTTCCTTCTTCTCCTCCCCTGCCCTATCCATGGATGAAAGGATTTGACCCAAAGGATCATTCCTATTTTTTCCTCTTTTGAGAAGATCTTCCGTCATCAAGGTAAACATGGCATCCATTTTAGTACTCTTTATAAGGGTGGGCGTGTGGAAAAAAGAAAAATCATTTTCCACTGCCACGGTGGCACTGTTGAACTCTCTGACCTTTTCAAACCAGTTCAAGGTATATGCCATGTGGTCTTCTCTGGTCCATTTTCCTGATTTCCACATATGTGAACGGATGATTTTTCTAAGACTGTCCAGGCAATCGGATTGGTTGTCAAAGTTATAATTGCCCAGAAATGCACCAGACTGGAAAAGATCTACACCGGGACGGGTGGCGTGTTCGGAAATCTCGGCAGATAAAATTCTCAGCTCTTCCCCCGGCCTGGAAATGAGAATCTGATACGACGGTGCCCCCTTAGCTATACGATGGAGTTCATCCGCCGTATCAGGGGGAGTCAGTTTGCTGGTAAGATGCGGTGGAATAAATGCTGCAGAGACGTTAGGGCTCAAGTCCACAGCGGGCAAAGCCTTCTCAAAAACAAGGATATCCTCATCTTCCAGGGGGCCCATGGGAATGAGTCGCCCAGGTTCCAGATCTGGAGCAAAAAGTTTTAATGTGGCCTCAAGGGCTGCCTGCCAATGGGCACTCCTGGGATCTTTTCCTTTTTTAATCCATTTGGTTACTTTTTTTTTCATCGGATTTTTTCCCATGCGCCTCATTCTCCCTGGTTGTGTCATTAAATAATGAAAATTTGATCATCAAATTAAAAAAGATATCAAAACAGATTTTTATAGAACTTGTCAAATGGTTTCATGCTGCCTCCGTAATGACGCATAAATTTTTCATTATCCACTTTAAACTTAGTAGACCGGCAAATGAAGAATGCCACTTTTCCTTTGATAATTGTTTCCCACTGTACTATTATCAGATTTGCCCATAGATAAAGGATATGCCATATGACAAAAGCGCATTCCCATTGTCCAGGCATCAGCATATCGTTCTATGGATCTAATTTTCATGCAAACGGAATCAGGCTTGTGTTATTTTGGCGTTATCGGAACAGCCTGTGCAAGCCCCCAAATTATCGATAATGCCCACAAAGCAAGCCTGTCCCCCCATGGGGCTACAAAATAATTTTCAGCAAAAGGGATGACCTGCCCATGCGAATTGCTGTTTTTTCAGATATCCATTCCAACCAGGAAGCCCTTCGGGCATTCATAAACCATGCGGCCCGTCAAAGAATTGACCAATACTTTTGTCTGGGCGACATTGTGGGATATGGGGCCAATCCCAACCAATGCATTGCCTTGGTACAAAGCCTTCCTGGAATCTGTTTCATCCAGGGAAACCACGACAATGCCGCCGTGGGAAATGCAAATAATATGAACACCCAGGCAGATCAAGCAATGGCATGGACCCGGCAACGGCTCTCTGGCAGCAATATCTCTTTTTTAAAAGGTATGGACACGGTGATCAAGCAGGGTAACCTGTCCTTTTGCCATGCCACCCCTTACAACCCCCTTACCTGGTCCTATATTTCAAAAAGAAAGGTTATTTCAAAGACCTTTGCCAGGAGCCGGGCCAAAATAGTCTTTGCCGGTCATACCCATGCCCCATCGGCCATCACCCGGAAAAATTTCTTCTGCGTTTATGTTAAAAGCCCTCTGAACAACAGTGTGCTTCCTGCTGCCACAAACAAAAGACAAATCTTTAACTGCGGCAGCATTGGCCAACCCAGGGATGGGGATCCCCGGGCATCCTATCTGGTTTATGACACAGGTGCAGAAATAATTGAGTTCCACCGGGTGCCCTACGACCACGGCAAAGCAGCCCAGAAAATCATGGATGCAGGTCTTCCGCATTACCTGGCAACCCGACTTTTGACAGGGGAGTAAATTACAACATCCGCCTGACAGCCATCATCCGTTCCCCCTGCTCCTGCCCAGACAACCCATGCCACGGGGTATCAAAGAAGGGGTCAAAAGAGTCGGGATTATCCTCCAGTTCAAGATCCAACCATGCCATGGGGTTAAACATTCCGCTGCTATCTTCCTCGGCTGCCAGTGCTGCCGATGCCCTGACATGCCCCATTAAACGGGGAGTTTCTTCCTGGGTTTTGGCTTCCGCTTTCTGGGCAAAGGGATTGTAGCCCGGTTTTTTAGACAAATTTACCTGGTTATCAAGGATATCCGGCCTGTAGACTTTTTCCGCCCAGTCCTGGGGTTCAAACTCTTCAATGGCCACGGAGACCGCCGTCTCTTTGCACTCTGTGGCCTCAACAACACTTTTCACAATTTTTTCGGTCAGCTCTTTTTTCTGCTGCTCAGATTTTCCGGCATACAGTTTTACGATTATGTGTGGCATGAATAATTTGATCCTTAATGCTTGTTCAATGTACCGGCGAAACCCACTGCCCTGGGTCACTCCCTTTATTTATACAAATCGTCAATTTCCTGATTATATTTTTCAAATACCACCCGCCGTTTCAATTTCATGGTCTGGGTGAGCATGCTGTTCTCAATGGAGAAGTCTTCAGCGATGAAAACAAATTTCTTAGGGATTTCATATCCGCCGTATTTCTTTTTCAAGGATGCAGTTATTTCAGCGGTCATCATACTTTTTACCTGTTCATTTTCAATCAGCTGCTTTGGATCGGTTGGCAGGCCGTTTTGTTCAGCGTATTGCGACAGGACTTCAAAATCAGGAATGATAAGGCCGACATTGTAACCTTTGCCTTCACCGGACAGCATGGCATTGGCTACATTTGGCAACAGGCGGATGTCTTCTTCAATGGCACCCGGGAAAACGTATTTCCCGTTTTGCAGCTTGTATTGTTCTTTGATCCGGCCGGTAATAAAAAGGTAACCGTCTTCATCGATCCGGCCCCGGTCTCCTGTTCTAAAACCGCCGTCGTCAGTCATGGTTGCCCGGGTCTCTTCCGGCTTGTTGTGATATCCCTGCATGACGTTGGGACCATAGACAACAATTTCTCCGTCATCACTGCCATCTTCCACAACAGATTGATCAATGACAAGCTTAACATTGTCAATGGGCCGCCCAACGCTGCCGGTTTTAAAAGCAGAAAAGCAATTCATGGTCACCGCCGGAGAGGTTTCACTCAATCCGTAGCAATCAAACACGGGAATTCCGATATCGGTAAAAAAATTTGAGATGTCCACATTCATCAGGGCGCTGGCAGTGAGTGCCCCTTCTAAGCGGCCACCGAATTTGTTCCGAATCTTTTTAAACACGATTCTATCTGCCAGTGCGACCTTCAAGTTAACCAGAAAACTGGACTTGCCTTCTGCGGCCAGTTCCCGCTTCTTTTTGGCGCTGTTTACGCCCATTTCGAACAAAGCCTTGACCGCCCCCCCGGTTTCATTCATTTTTGCATACAGACCATCATAAATTTTATTAAACACCCGGGGCACTGCAATCATGAAGGTGGGCTTGATCAGTGCCAGGTCATCGCCCAGCGTGGCCACAGATTCCATAAATCCAATGGAACCACCCACCAGCATCCAATTATTTAGTTCAGCCGTCTGGCCGTATGAATGTGCCCAGGGCAAAATAGAAATACTGCGGGAGCTCTCATTTAAAACATCCTTATAGATCCGGTTGCCACCGACGGCATTAGAGGTTAAATTCCCGTGGGACAACAGCACACCTTTGGGATCACCGGTGGTTCCGGAAGTATAAATCAATTCGGCAATGTCATCGCGTTCCGGATTTACAGACTCAACCGGATTTTTTTTACCAATGCTTTCCAGTTCGCCCATTGAATTTTCACCATTGGGTTCAATGACAAAAACATGCTCAAGAGTAGGTATGGTTTCGGTAAATTTAATTACTTTATCATAGATTTCAGGCTTAGAGACCATTAACAGTTTAACGCCACTGTCTTTGATAATATATTCCCAAGTGCTTTCCAGCTCCGCCTCGTACATGGGAACAAAGCGGGCACCGGTGCCATATGTTGCAAACGCGCAAATTGCCCACTCCGGCCGATTATTTCCGATGAAACCGACCACATGGTTTTTGCCGATGCCTTTTTGTACCAGACCACCTCTGAGATTATCAACGCGCTGCCCCACATCCCCGTATGTCATCCAGTTAAGTTTGGTTTTAGATTCGTTTTTTAACCCAAAAAGTGGATTGTCTTTAAATTTTCGAACACCATTTTCAAAAAGTTCCACCAGATTGACTGGAGTTTCAAATGTCTGCATTCAATATTCTCCCTAAGTGATTGGGCCAGACTTTATCCATCCGGCAGATTCATTCTTATAAATTTAGCGATTCACTAAAAAATAGCAATAAATACACCAATTGCCTATTTTCACCTAACTATTTGCAATAAATTAACAACTCTTAAATTTAACCCATAGATCAGGAAATAAACACTGTTTACCATTAAAAATAGATATCCACCACATATTTTTTCTGCCTTTCATTTTACAGGCATCCTTCATAATGACCATAGAAGTACTTTACAGTCTTTTGGGAAAAAGCTCCTGTAAATGCGGAATGACCTAAAAAAGTGTAAAGCAGTTTTGAAGGGTGCCTTTTTGCAACATAATATTTTTTTCACCTGCTGGTGTGGGGCTGCACTTAGGTTTCGATTTGAAATTTTTTAATTTTTATTTCAGGCAAATGCTTATAATGTTTTCCATTTCCAGTAATAAGAGGAGCCTGTTTTAATACAGCAGATGCGCCAATTAACGCATCAGCCAATTCCATTGAATGGCTTAATGCATATTGTTCAACATAAAACATGGCTTTGGTAGAGATAAGTTCATCGATCTGAATGACCTGAACATTTAATATTCCCAATGCTTTTTTAAATGCATTGAGTTCTTTTTTATCCCTAACCCCTTGAATAATCTCCATATAAGTCACAACTGATATACTTAACCTGTCAAGACTGTGTATTGTATCAATTGCCTGCTGATAGCCTCTGGAATACCAAATTAAGACATCGGTATCGACAATCAAAAGGATCTCCTTTTCCTGAGGGTCCGAACATAATCCTTAACGTCGTTCATATCCGTTCGGTCTTTCCACATACCGCAGAACTCATTTTGTTTATTTTCCTGGTTGGATTCAGTAATAGGGACTATCTTAACATAAGGTCTACCATGAAATGTAATGATAACCTCTTCTCCTCTCATTGCGGCATCAAGAATTTCTTTTGTATGAAATCGAAGGTCTTTGCTGGTTGCTTGCATTGCTCACCTCTTTTTTTTATATGAAAGAGTAAACAGGTCTAAACATTCTTTCATGCTTCGTTGTGAGTAGGCCGGGGCCAGAATACGGTCTGCCCGTGGCAGTTATATAAAGTTTATATTTATATATATAAACTTTACAAATAAATCCGTCAAGCATAATCCAATTTTAATCCAGTAGCTCGTCAAGACCGGAATCTTTGTGGAAGATCACTTTGTGTTTTTTTCGAAACCTTAGAATTTTGGGATCAAAATTATCCATAATGTCTTTATATTGCTGATCCAGATATTTTCTTAACAACTGTTTTTCTTCTTCCAGTTTTCGAAAAAGGGAAGCGTGATCCGGCTGTTCAGCGGCACGGCAACAACGCATGAAAGTTTTAAAATAAATGCGTTTTAAAATATACTTATCTGTGAACAGAAAGTGATGGCTTGGATCACCCACCGTACTCTGATTCAAAATATAGACGCGCTGCTTCGACTTTTTGTCAAACTCATCCATAAGCCTTTCGTACACCTGGCTTATGTGTTTCCAGAAACGATGTTTCAGTTCGTCCAGCTGCGATTCTAAACCCTTGGCATCAATCTTAAGATCAAACAAATAGCCTTGACCTTCAGCCTTTCCGTGGTTTTTCCCATGCGTGAATTTGTGAGGAATCAGCTTTTCCATATAATCGTTCCCATATTCATCAAGCTCACAGTAGAGGTAACCGGCAACCATGCTTAGCACGCCATAGCTGAAAGAGTCGTCTATCATCAAACGTGCCCAGGTTAAATAAAGCGACCCTCTATATGGTTTTTTTTCATAATCTTTATTCTCTCTCTTGCGAGAGTCTTCCTGGAACTTATGATCATCAAAATCGTAATCATAAAGCGTCTCAAAACTGAGCAGGTTTTTTTCACTACAGAAAACTTCATTCAAGTAAAAGAAATCTTCACCAATCCCTTTAATGGGAATCAATGTGGCGTTAAGTTCTAAACATTGCTCCTCGTTCATTTCCCGCACTGCCTCATCAACCTCATCATCGTTGGAAACAGAAATATTAAACAGTTCTCTCAACAGGAATTGCCTGATCTTAAAGGAGTCCTCTTCCGGTGTGTCAATGCGGTATTGTTCCTGGTGCTTTTTATCCCATGAAAAATAACCAGGCACAAATCTAATAATCGCTTTTTTCAATGCCGGTAACATTAATTTCCTCGATTGGTTTTAAATTGTTTGCCGTTTTTCTTGTCAGGTTCATGTATGACCATAATGGGGCTTGGTCACAACATGGGCCACTTTGAAATACTTTCTTTAAATATCTAAAGAAATTCTATAATTGCAAATGCTTATGACTTGCATATTCAGAATTCGTATACTGGCCCATCTTATGATCACCCCCATAATGAAACCTCCTCTTGACTATTTTTCCATATCAAACAGCATTTACCATAAAATTTAAATAAACTCAGGAAAAAAAACCCTGAAAGGCATCAATCACCCTTGCAATATCATCGGTGCTTATGTTCAGGTGGGTGACCAGACGCAGATGATCCTCTCCAGAAATGAGAATTCCCCGTTTTTCCATAAATAAGGGAAGGCCGCCTCCCCTTCCCAGGGTGGAGACAAACACCATATTGGTCTGACCTGAATCTGGACTGATTTCAAGCTCTTTAATGTCAGCGAGTCCTGCTTTCAAATGGGTGGCATTGTCATGATCCAGGGCCAGCCGTTCAACATTGTTCTCCAGGGCATAAATCCCCGCCGCTGCCAGTATTCCTGCTTGGCGCATGCCGCCCCCCAGCATTTTTCGCCATCTCCGTGCCTTTTTTATCAGGTCATGGGAAGCACACAACACAGATCCCACCGGGGCACCAAGACCTTTGGAAAGGCACATCGAGACAGAGTCAAAATGAGTTGAGATGTCTGAAACCGGGCAATTGAGTTTAACTGCGGCGTTGAATATTCTGGCCCCATCCAGATGAAATTTTAAATTTTTAGCCCTGGCAAAGGCCTGTGCCTCATCAAGATACGCCATGGGGAGTACCTTGCCACCCTGGGTGTTTTCAAGGCATAAAAGCGCAGTGGGTGCAAAATGGAAATCATCGGGTTTGATATACTGCGCCACTTTTTTAAGATCCAGGCTCCCATCGGGCTCAAGATCCAAGGGTTGGGGTTGGATACTTCCAAGAACTGCTGCCCCGCCAGCCTCGTACCGATAGGTGTGGGCCTGTTGTCCCACAATGTATTCATCCCCCCTCCTGCAATGGCTCATCAGGGCCAGAAGATTGGTCTGGGTTCCTGAAGCACAAAAGATGGCGGCTTCTTTCCCCAGCATATCAGCGCAAAGGGTTTCAAGCCGGTTGACGGTGGGATCTTCACCATACACATCATCACCAACTTCTGCCTGGGCCATGCAATGTCGCATGGCATCATTGGGTTTTGTTACTGTGTCACTTCTCAGATCAATCAATGGGTTTACTCCTTTTTTAGATTCTTATCTCTGATTTTCGTGTTATTTTTGCAAGAGAATCAGAAAACCTTTTTGGTTCTGGCTTGTCCAGGTTAGGTATTTTTAAATTTTTTTTTGGAATGTATTCATAAAACGGCCACGGGCAGACCGCCTGCCCGGGTGTTCCAAAAACATTTAAAAAGGCATGAGGCAACAAAGTCGCCCTCTATCAACGAGGTGTTACACAAACCGCATTTTCATATAGCAGGTACCGCTGGAGATGCCTTTTTCCAGGGGGTGATCTGTTTTTTTAAATAATTTTATCATGGACTGGTTTTCCGGCAACACCTCTGCTGTAAATCCTTCAATACCCCGGGCCCGGGCCAGTTCAATTAGAAAATGGAGTAGGTATGTACCAAGGCCAATGCCTTGGTATGCCTCATCAATCAGAAAGGCCACATCGCCATAGTTGGTCTCTTCGTCCCTTGCAAAGCGGGCCTCGGCAATGATTTTCTCACTATCATATTTTCCCACCAGCCCCACAACAGACATCTCCTGGCTGTAATCCACATTTACATATTCCTGCATTTGATCATGGGTCATGGTCTGTACCAGGTAAAAAAAACGATAAAAAATCATCTGGTCTGAAAAACGATAGAAAAATTTTCGCATTCCCTCTTCATCAGAAGGTTTGATGGCCCTGAATTTTACACAAATACCTCCTTTAAATTCAGTGGTGGTGGAGATATGGGAGGGGTATAGATGGGCAGACCCTTTGATGAAAATCTGGTTGGGATAGATGATTTTCTTTTTTCTTGCCTGTTCAATGAGGTGCTCCCGATCGTCGGGGTGGGCGATTTCGATCATGGCCTGGGCCCTTTCCCTCAGGGTTCGCCATTTTAGGCTGGCCACCCCATATTCCGTGACAATCATATGAACTGATTCCCGGAGTCTGAGCTGATTGGGATAATCCATCAACGTGACCATCACATTGGGTTCTCCCTTACCGTTGCGGCTGGGAAGTCCGATGATGGTGCATCCGTTTTTTGAGGCTTCAGCCCCTGTGAGAAAATCCACCACTTCTCCGGGCCCGGTGATTACTTTCCCCTTCAGGGGAAAAGCAACTCCCCCCAGAAGATCCACCTTGCTTGCCTCGTAAATAGCCGTGAATTGAGGGTTTTCTGCAATGAGTTGGGGGTTGCAGACATAGTCGGTTCCCTGGAAATCCACCAGAGGATTACGATCCAGCCATTTTAAAAGCTCCCTGGACCCCAGGGCATAGGAGGTCAAAGATTTCCCCCGAAAAGGAGATTTGCGGGAATTGGTTACAGCACCACTTTTCACCAGATCGGCCATGGCATCGGTGAAATATAAAGAGTGTATTCCCAGATCTTTCATATGGGTGAGATGGGGAGTCAGGGCTTCAAAAAGGGGACTGTGGGAAAAGCTCAGGCAATCTCCATCTCTGATAATGGATGCCACGTTGGCGGCCACCCGATCCATTACCTCTGTGACCCTGAACCGTTCATAGAGCACCGGTGCCCGGGTGGAACGTACCAAAAGGTCAAAATCTTTTATGGGAACAAAGGTGTCACCAAAGGTAAAGGGCACCTCTTCATTGATTTCGCCCACCACGATCTTTGCCTGCTCCATCACCTCTCTTGCCACATCCACTGCGGGCCCCAGGCTGCAATATCCCGCTTCATTGGGCGGTGTAATCTGGATAAAGGCCACATCAATGGGAATTTTACCTGATTTTAAAATTTTAGGTATTTTGGATGCATAGGCAGGTATCAAATCTACCTGGCCCGAGGAGATGGTGTCAGAGGAGACAAATCCTGAAAAAAAGGTTTTCAATCGGTAATTTTGGGCATGGATCTTGTTAATGGAAAGGATGACGTCGCCCTGTACGGCCAGCTGAATCAATTCAATATCCCGGATATTATGCTCATCGGCATCCAGTAGAATTTTCATCAGAGTTCTGGGGGCCGCAGGGCCGGTTCCAATAAAAATGGTCATGCCGGGTTTGATCATGGAAAAAACAGTTTCTGGAGAAACCAAGTACGATTCCCAGTTGTTCCTGTTAATAGTTGGCATGTCAAACTCCTTATGGTGGCTTTTCTGGGAAAAATCCCCAAGGTATTTTGGATTTTTATTTTTAAATATTCCTGTTTCTATCAGTATTTTGCGTCATGGGCAAGGGATGCAATTTTATGTCTCCTTTGCTGGATAGATATGATATAAAATATTTATGGTTGATTTTGAATTCCGGGGGCTTTTAAGCACCCCATGGATCAGATGTTTGAAAGAGAATTGAGAGGAAAAAAATGATAAAGATGTTTAGATCCTGGGTCGACAGATATTTTTCAGATCCCCAAATTATTATCCTGGGAGTGATGCTGGTGGTTGGGTTTTCAACGGTTTTTATTTTGGGAAGTATGCTGATGCCTGTCTTCATAGGTATTATCATTGCTTATCTGCTGGAGGGAATTGTCCAGCGCCTCCAGTATTTTAAAGTTCCCAGGAAAGTAGGCATTCTCATAGTTTTTATTCTTTTTATCACCTGTTTTGTAATTACAGTGGTGGGGCTGTTCCCCCTTTTATCCCATCAGGTGGTGCAGTTTGTCCAGGAATTACCCTCCATGTTGACCAAGGGACAAAAGGGACTCCAAGCGCTGTTGGAAAAATATCCAGACCTCATCAGCCGGGCACAAATTGATGACTTGATGACATCCATTGCTTCAGAAATTTATAATCAAGTGCAACAAATCCTCTCCTTTTCCCTGGCATCGGTGAAAAACGTTATTGTGATTATTGTTTATCTGGTACTGGTTCCCCTGTTGATCTTTTTTTTCTTAAAAGATAAAGAGATTATTCTGGACTGGTTGAAAAGTTTTCTGCCGGACAATCGGGATCTTTCCAAGCAGGTGTGGCACGAGGTGAATCTTGAAATAACCAATTATATCCGGGGGAAAATATTGGAAATTCTGATTGTCTGGGCTGTTAGCTATATAACTTTTATCTCTTTTCGGTTAAAGTTCTCTCTGTTACTTTCCCTTTGTGTGGGGCTTTCCGTTCTGATTCCTTATATTGGTGCCGCCGTGATTTTTTTACCTGTTGCCCTGGTGGCCTTTTTCCAGTGGGGATTTGTTTCTAAAACTGCCTGGCTGATGCTTTCCTACGGAATTATCCAAGCCCTTGACGGTAATCTTCTGGTGCCCTTGCTTCTTTCTGGTGTGGTGAGTCTCCATCCTGTGGGCATTATTGTGGCGGTATTGGTTTTTGGGGGATTGTGGGGTGCCTGGGGGCTGTTTCTGGCCATTCCGCTTGCCACATTGGTGCATGCAGTTCTCAAAGCGTGGATGGTAAAGCAGGGTACAGCGTCCCAAAGCCTGGAAGATTTTTGATTTTTTTGATCAGACCCCTGGCCATCGGAATTAAAAAATTACTGATATGTGTGAATAATAAAAATTGATCTTAACTGGAGTTTTCCAAGGCTTTTTTAGAGAATTGTGTTGATATTTTGTTGGGAATAACCTGAATACTCAGGGAGTTCATGACAAATAACCTACCCATCTTCACTTAAAATATGCTGTAAATAC
>CAYSSE010000118.1:0-12028 GCA_964433355.1 uncultured Desulfocicer sp. | reverse complement strand
TGGCTTACATCCCCTACCCTAAAGGGATAGGGGTTTTACGCCATTTTTATAAATAAAAACAATCATTTTTGTACCTTGATGCTGTTGACTTGTATTCATATTGCCCGTTTTGTTAAATTTAATACACCACAATATATTGTGGTGTAATAGTACTCCGTCCCAATAGTTCTGCTCAGTATATTAGCAATTAAAACTACGGTAATAAAGCATCTTAAACAATACCTTCGCCAATTTTATTTTGGCCTAAATTCCAATCAATATATAGCACATAAAAACTTTATTTACACAACATGTGATAGACGGATTATAAAAATTCAAACCAATTTTAAATTTGGCGAAGGTGTTGTTAAAAGAACCTATTAAAATTGAAATTTTAAAGTAATTTCAGTAGTATATTATTTTTAATAAGGCTCATTATGATTTGCAGTTTGTGCGTAACTTAAACAGTCAGAAAACATGGCAGAACTTCTGGGACGGAGTACTAGTTCGCAATCCTTCCCCAAACCACATTTGACCAGGTGCTTCAGGTCTATATCTTTGATCGTAAACTAAGACTCCTTGTCATGGATGCCCCGGCGAACCATTCGCCGTCCCATCAAAATGAAACCTCTGCCTTTTTACGAGACCATCATTCCTTGATGGTCTCGTAAAAAATTCCAAGTCCAATTTAAAACCACAATTCATTGGGGAAGGGGCAAACTTAACCCCATATATGATGTGATCAAAATCTCATGGAGCGATTTTTCACAGGTTCATCGGTCCTTGGTTAAAGAAATTTTCTGCATCATGGCCCGGATCATACGAACCTCTCCGGCCCGTAGTTGAAACCGATTGAAAAACCGCCGCAGGTGATTGAGCCAATAATCAGATTTTTCCGGATTCACAAGGGAAATATCATTGAGAAACAGTTCCAACTCATCATACATGCCATCCAACTCATACCGACCCGCCAAACGAGGAGATGGAGCAATTGAAGAAACCTGGTCTGCCAAAGCCGCCGAAAACAATTCATGACACATCACCATGACCGCTTGGGAAAGATTCAGGGAAGAAAACCCTGACGTTGGAATATGAATAAGTGTGTGACACAATTTAAGGGCATCGTTGGAAAGGCCAGAGTCTTCCCTGCCAAACAAAAGGGCCACGCGGTTGTTCCGGGCAATGGGAATCACCTGTTCTGCTGCCTGCCTGGGGGACATCACCCGGCGTTCCCCACCCAGTCTGGCGGTGGTTCCCACCACATAATGAAAGGGGGCCAAGGCCTGTGCAAGGGTGGTATGATGCTGGAGTCCCTGGACAATGTGCCTGGCAGAGTGTGTGGCAAGTTTCTCAGCCGTCTCGCTATTAAAATTCCTGGCTGCCACGACATGGAGTTCATCCATTCCCATGTTGCACATGGCACGGGCCGCAGCGCCAATGTTTTCGGAATATCCCGGCTGCTGAAGAACCACGGCAATATTTTTCAATCCCATAGAATTCTTTCCCCTTTCCCCCTTCACCCGTCACTCTTCCCCCTTAACTCTTCACCCTTCACCCTTCACTCTTCACCCTTTTTTAATCATATCAGCAATCTGAAAGGCAACCTCCAGGCTTTGTTCGGCATTCAACCGAGGATCACAGGAGGTATTATAACGGCGATGAAGTTCTGCATCAGCTATATTTCTGGCACCACCAATACATTCAGTCACATTGTCCCCTGTCATTTCCAGATGAATTCCCCCGGGGATGGTCCCCTCGGCCCAGTGTATTTCAAAAAATTGGGAAATTTCTGATAAGATATCATTATAATTACGGGTCTTGTGGCCTGATTCCGCTGTATATGTATTGGCATGCATGGGGTCACAGCTCCAGACAATATTAAATCCTTCCTTTTTGCTCTCCCGCAACAGGGGGGGCAACACTTTCTCAATATTATCCATTCCCAGCCGGGCAATCAGGGTCAAACGCCCGGCCTCATTTTCAGGATTCAGCGCTTCAATGAGCCGTTTAACATCATCAATGTCACTGGTGGGGCCAATTTTAATACCAATGGGGTTGAGTACCCCCTTTAAAAATGCCACATGCGCACCGTCCACCTGCCGGGTTCTTTCTCCGATCCACAGCATGTGGGCCGAGCAATCATACCAACCGCCAGAGGTGGAGTCCACCCGGGTCATGGCCTCTTCATATTCCAGAAGAAGGGCTTCATGGGAGGTGAAAAACTGGGTCTGATTAAGCTGGGGGATATCTGTGGGAACCCCAATGGTGTTCATGAAATTAATGGCCTGGTCAATCTGTTTGGCCAGACGGTCATAGGAGCGCCCCATGGGGGACTGAACCACAAACTCATGATTCCATGCCTGAACCCGTTTCAATGCGGCATAACCGCCCCGGGTAAACGCCCGCAGCAAATTCAAGGTGGCTGCTGCCAGGTAGTACCCTTTGAGCATGTATTTAGGGTTGGGCTCTCTACCCTCTTTTGTGGGATCAAGGGTGTTGACCATATCTCCCCGGTAGGATGCGATTTCAACCCCGTCCACCATTTCCGTATCCGACGAACGGGGTTTGGCAAACTGGCCTGCAATGCGGCCCACCTTGATAACCGGTTTTTCTCCGGCATAGGTGAGTACAACGGCCATCTGTAGCAACACCTTCAAGGTTTCTCTGATGTTGGTGGCATTGACTTTAGAAAAATCTTCGGAACAATCACCCCCCTGGAGAAGAAAGGCATCCCCTGTTACGGCCTTGGCCAATTCCGCTTTCAATGCCCGTATTTCACCGGCAAAAACCAGTGGGGGCAATTGTGAAAGATCCCCAAGAACCCGATCCAGTTGTTTCTGATCCGGCCAGTTGGGTTGTTGAAGGGCTGTATAATTTTTCCAGCTTGATTTTGTCCATTCTGTCTGTACTCCTGCCATGCCTGCCATCCTTTTTTGAGTGTTAATCTCTATGTTTAACAATCTCATTGCGATAAGGCAAGGTGAATTGCATCCCCCTGAATTTTCACTCTGTTGTTGAAAGGATTTGAGTGTAGACTTTTAAGGTCATATGAGGGACACCCACTTCCTCACCAAAAAATGCTTGATTTATAAAACCATGGGTGTCTACTATAGAGACAGATGAAATCTGTATCTAAAATACAAGGAATTTTGTCAATAAAGTAACGGAATTTGAACACAATATAATCAACTGGTCAATCAGCATAAATGACCGTGGAGATTTTTGAATGTCACAAAAACAGACAGATATAACCAAACCCACCGCTATCGTGCTTAATGAGGTCAAGTCATCGGATAATAAGGAGACCCATCCCATGATCGCTCCATGTATGGATACAAGGCAAAGAATACTTATGGCCCGGTACACTGTTGCAGGTGGGTTGATTCTATTGGGATTGTTCATGATGAGCCGGTACAATTTTCTGTTGTTTCATACCATTGCGGAGCTGTTCTCCATAGCTGCGGCATGGAGTGTCTTCTTTCTGGTCTGGAACACAAAAAAAATTGTTCAAAACGATGCCCTGCTTTTTCTGGGCATTGCCTACCTATTTGTCGGTGTGATTGATCTCACCCACACCTTATCCTACAAGGGGATGGGTGTTTTCCCCAGCCCTTTGGAAGCCAATTATGCCACCCAGCTCTGGATAGCTGCGCGGAGTATGGAGGCAACCAGCCTGCTATTGTTCCCTTTGCTTATTATGAGACGGATTCGTTTATGGACTGTTTTAACAGTCTATACAGGTATTACAGCCGTGGTGATGGCCTTAATATTTTTATGGCATCTTTTCCCTGACTGCTATATTGAGGGCCAGGGATTGACAGTGTTCAAAAAAAGCGCCGAATATCTCATCAGCCTGATACTTGCCGGAGCCATTGCATTCTTGTTTAAAATGCGAAATCACCTCGAGAAAACGGTTTTTTTACTCATGATCGGGGCTATGGTAGTAACTATTGTTTCGGAACTTGCCTTCACTTTTTATGTCAGCGTTTATGGGCTGTCAAACGTTATCGGACATTTTTTAAAAATCATCTCATTCTTTCTCGTCTATATGGCTTTGGTTCGTTCCTCTCTGCTCCGGCCTTACACAACACTTTTCAGGAATCTTGAAAAAGAGAAGGCAGCCCTTAAAGAGAGCAAAAAATCCGCCATTCAAGAGATCCTGAAACCCAAGGGGGATATCGGTTCGCTGAGCCTTGGTGATATTATCGATAAAGAAACCTTGCAATCCCTTATGGAGGAGTTTTACAAGCTCACCCACATCCTCAGTGGTGTGCTGGATCATTCCGGAAATATCCTGGTCGCTGTTGGCTGGCAGGATATCTGCACAAAATTTCACCGGTGTCACCCTGACACGTCTAAAAATTGTTTTGAAAGTGACACCCTGCTTTCAAGTGGGGTACCGGCAGGAACCTTCAAGGCCTACCGATGTAAAAACAACATGTGGGACATGGTAACGCCCATTGAAGTGGGGGGCCAGCATCTGGGCAATATTTTCATTGGGCAATTTTTTTATAAAGATGACGAGCCCGATTACGATCTGTTCCGCAGCCAGGCCCAAAAATATGGATTTGATGAAAAAAAATACCTTGCTGCCCTTGACCGGGTACCGCGTCTGAGTAAGGAAACAGTGGATGCGGCCATGACGTTTTTTAGCAAACTGGCCGAAATGATTTCATCGTTGAGTTTCAGCAATATCAATCTTTCCCGTACCCTTTCCCAGCAGAAATCAGTGCTGCGCAAACTCGGCGAGAGTGAGGCCAAACTAAACCAGGCCCAGAAAATGGAATCCGTGGGAAGGCTTGCCGGGGGCGTGGCCCATGACTTCAACAACATGCTGGGGGTTATCCTTGGTCACACAGAGATAATTATGGATCAAATGGACTCGTCCCAGCCGTTTTTTAACAGCCTTCAGGAAATTAAAACAGCTGCTCAGCGGTCTGCAGATCTTACCCGGCAGTTGTTGGCATTTGCCCGTAAGCAGACCATCTCTCCAAAAGTCCTCGATATGAATAAAACCGTTGAGAGCATGCTCATGATGCTTCGTCGTCTTATCGGTGAAGATATTGATTTGGCCTGGCTCCCTGGCAAAAAATTATGGATGATCAATATTGATCCCTCCCAGGTTGATCAGATATTGGCAAATCTTTGCGTTAATGCCCGGGATGCAATTGTTGACACAGGAAAGCTCACCATCGAAACAGGAACCGTTGGCTTTGATGAAATGTATTGTGCCGAGCATCAGGGCTTTCAACCCGGCAAATATGTATTGCTCGCTGTGAGTGACAACGGGTGCGGTATGGATACAGAAACCCAAAACAATATTTTTGACCCTTTTTTTACCACCAAAGAATTTGGGAAAGGTACAGGCCTTGGACTTGCAACAGTCTATGGAATTGTCAAACAAAATAAAGGTTTTATAAACGTTTACAGTGAACCCGATCAGGGGACAACATTTAAGATATATTTGCCCAGGCACATGGATAAGACCGAAGCCGTACCTAAAGAAAAGGCAGCAGAACCTTCTGTCCATGGGAATGAAACCATTCTGCTGGTGGAAGA
Organism: uncultured Desulfocicer sp.; assembly: GCA_964433355.1. Classification (GTDB taxonomy): domain Bacteria; phylum Desulfobacterota; class Desulfobacteria; order Desulfobacterales; family Desulfobacteraceae; genus Desulfocicer. The sequence continues at coordinate 6,490 of CAYSSE010000118.1, read as the reverse complement.
TGAACCTGCGATTTTAGAATTGACAACGATGATGCTCCAGCGACTGGGGTATACCGTTCTGCCCGCTTCCTCACCGGGCGAAGCCATCCGCCAGGCCCGGGATCACCTATGCAAAATTGATCTTCTCATTACCGATGTGGTAATGCCAGAAATGAACGGACGGGATCTTGCCAAAAATCTTCTGTCTCTTTATCCAAATCTAAAATGTCTTTTCATGTCTGGATACACCGCCAATGTTATCGCCCAACATGGTGTACTTGACAAAGGAATGCATTTTATACAAAAGCCCTTTTCAAAGAAGGATCTGGCAAATATCGTGAAAAAAGTACTGGAAGAATCAGCAAGCCCTGAGTTAAAGACTCAGGGACTTGCAAAGCACCTTGTAAGTCCGGCTGATTAGCCGGAGCCACAGGACAATTGGAACTCTTCGAGTTTTTCCGTGTCAGGCAAATCTTGATTTGTGGTATTGCGCATTCGGATTCAGGATTCACAATGGATAAACGTGGTCAAAACCACGTTCTAAGTACCCATGCATATGTTTTTCGCTATTCCACAGAGATATACCGTTGATATTTACGGATTTTATTTTGAGGAATATATACTCGGGTACTTATTCTTTCAAAGTCGCTTGAAGATTACTCATGAGATGTTTAAGACTATCCACCATTTGATGAACGTCTTTGATAATGGACACCTGGTCTTCAGATTTGGACCTATAATCGTCAATGGCCAGGTGAACCTCGTTTACAGCTACTTTGATTTCAGATACGGTATGCTGAATGGTTGCAGCAAATTCCTTAGTTATTTCAACCTGGTGGGTCATCTCATTGGCCACCGTAGCAAAGGCCCTGCCATGCTCACCAGCCCGGGCAGCCTCAATGGATCCATTAATGCTGAGGATGTGCATCTGCATTGACAGCCCTTGAACAGACCGAATAATTTTATCGGTGTCATAAATATTTTGTTGACATAATTTTTAATACGCATTAATATCAAAGGCTTATGTTTTATTGATAATTTTAAGTCACAAAACAACATCACCCACAAGTATACTGTTTACAATGGTTGCACAAAAACTTGAACATCGAGTGTAAATTACTTTTGAGGTCATATGAAGGATGCCAAATTCTGCACTATTTCTGTCCAACTTATTTCATCTACGGTTCTAAGGGTCTGTTTGAAAATTAACCATCTATATATAATATTTGTTGCCCCACTGGGGTGTCTCCGCCAGAGGTTTTTGCATGGTTTATTTTTTCACGAATCCTAAGTGTGACGTCATCCCAGGATTTAAAAGCAACTTGCAGGAAAATCAGGAGAACGTGAAATGCGCTATAACTATATGTTGGAAGGACTCGCTGCGCTCGCCTTCCAACCAAAAGTTGCAACAGACACGCTTCGCATGCTGATGAACTTTTGGTTATAAGAAAGTGTAGGTCTGACATTACTTTCATGATTGGTTGTGGGCGAACCCGAATCCCAAATCCCGATTCGCCCGTGGCGGTTTATATGAAAGAATAGACATATCTAACATTCTTTCACAGTTCGTTGTGGACAGGCCGAGGCCAGAATACGGTCTGCCCGTGGCAATTATATAAAAATTTTAATTCCCGAAACGGAAAAGAATCAATGATCCTGGAGGTTTTCAAATGTCACAAAACCCGATAAACATAACTACACCCACCGTCATCGTGGTTAATGACGATGTCACACAACTTAATATTTTAACCGTAATCCTGAAAAAAACAGCCCTCAAAACCCAAGCGTTTACATCAGCCAAAGACGCGCTTTTGGCAATGAATACTAAACATCCGCCTGACTTAATTGTCACTGATCTGTACATGCCTGAAATGGACGGCTGGCGGTTTTGCAGACTGCTGCGTTCTGCAGAATTTCCTGAATTCAACCATGTTCCCATTCTGGTGGTTTCGGCAACCTTTGCAGGAGAGGAGGCCACTCGTATTACAGCCGATCTGGGTGCAAACGCTTTACTGCCGTCACCGGTGGATGGTAAACGATTCACTGAAACGGTAAGATCCCTTTTAAAAGATGAATTACCACAAAACCAATTGCGGGCTTTGATTGTAGAGGACAGCAGAACCCTGGCGGGCATGCTTAAGAAAACATTTAACCGGCATGGATATCAGGCAGATGTAGCCTCCAGCCTGGCTTCGGCATTAAGCATAATTGATAAAGAGGTTTTTGATGTGGCAGTCATAGATTATCATCTGCCTGACGGGAAAGGTGACACACTGCTGACTCGATTTAAAAAGCGCCAACCCGACCTTGCCTGTATTATGATGACCACAGACCCTGGCCCTGAGCTGGCATTTTCCTGGATGCAGTCAGGAGCGTCTGCTTATGTGCGCAAACCGTTTGATCCGAATTACCTTCTTGAATTGTGTTCCCGAACCCGAAGAGAAAGAGCCCTTCTGCGGATTGAGGATCTGCTTGAAATGCGGACACGAGAACTGCAGGAGCGTGAAGCAGAAGTGAAAACCTTAAGCGGATTATTGCCAATTTGTTCATTCTGTAAGAAAATCCGGGATGATAAAGGATACTGGAACCAGCTTGAAAGTTATATAAAGGATCATTCTGAGGCGGAATTCAGCCACAGTGTCTGCCGGGACTGTGCCAAAAAACATTATCCGGAGTTTGATATTTATAATAATTAATAGCCAGAAGCTCTGCAACTTCTGGCATATGATTTGCTATCCATGTCCATCACTGCACTGGAATCAGCTTGCCAAAACGGTGAACTTCAGGAGATTTGCCATGAAAATGAAAAGTAATATTCTGGAAGCTGTCCATGAAACAGCTACGGGTCTTAATCGACTGGGATTTATTGACCAGAGGAAAATGCGCAAATATGATGCACTATGTCTTGAGCCTATATCGGATTATGACAGTGCAAAGATTCGCTCCTTGCGTGACAAATGTGAACTACCGCTACCCTAAAGGGATAGCGGCTTCTTGTGAAGCTGTTTGATAAGATTCAAATACTGTAACGCCATCACTCCAACGAATAAAATAAGCCAGGCAGTATTGGCCTCACTGCTCAATACCAGCACCTCTGCTGTACGCCAATGGGAAACTGGAAGTAAGCACCCAGGCGGCCCTTCACAGAAACTTCTCTATCTGCTTGAACATAAAGGGCTTGGGGTACTGCTCTAAATTCTCAAGAAGCTTAGCGCTACAGCGACTTCTATCCCCGGATATCTACCCGTCAAACTGATCCATCACCAGCCAGGCGGCTTTATGATAGTTTTTTTATATAAAAGAGTAGATATGTCTAATATTCTTTCATGCTTCGTTGTGGACAGGCCGAGGCCAGAATACGGTCTGCCCGTGGCAGCTATCCAAAAGCAACAGCACGGAGGGACTCCACCTCACGCACAGTCCGGGGTTTGGCTTTGCCCAACCGACGATACCCTGTTTTTGTGATCAGATAATTCTCCTCATTTCTGATGCCGCCAAAATCCCTGTACGCTTCCAGGGCATCGTAATTGATAAACTCGGAGCATCGTCTTTCTGATTGCCACATATCCATTAACTGGGGGATAAAATAGATGCCCGGTTCAATGGTTAAAACAAATCCGTCTTCCAAAGGTCTTGCAAGGCGCAGGGCTTTTAATCCGAACTGATCACTCTTGGGTTCCCCGTCATATCCCACCCACACTTCACCTAAATTTTCCATGTCATGGACATCAAGCCCCATGAGATGTCCAAGTCCTGTGGGGAAAAACATGGCATGGGCTCCGGCTTCAACGGCGCTGGACATATCCCCTTTCATCAGTCCCAGGTCTTTTAACCCCTTCGCAAGTTCAAGGCCAGCGGCAAAATGAATTTCTTTAAAGGGGGTTCCCGGGGCAAGTAGAGAAACAGCCTTGTCATGTGCAGCCAATACAATTTCGTAGATATCACGCTGTTGGTTGGTAAAGACAGGGGATACCGGAAAGGTGGTTGTGAGATCTCCGGCATACCCCATGAGGGTTTCAGCACCGGCATCCAGTAAAAAGAGCTGGCCTTCTTTAAGAATGTTGCTGTGATCATGGTTATGGAGAGTCTGACCGTTGACGGTGGCAATTATGGGAAAGGAAAGTTCATGGTCAAATGCCTTGGCCACCCGTTCCACCTCAGCTGCCACCCGGGCCTCGGTCATGCCTGGCAGGGCCATTGTGATGGCGGTGGCATGCATGCCCACGGTGGTGTTCACGGCACTTTCGATCTGGGCTACTTCCCCATCGGATTTGTAAAGGCGCTGGGCCACCACGGCCTGGATGAGCTCCAATGAGGCCATCCCTTCCATGGCACATAAAGGCGTACCCATCAGTTCCATCAGACGAATTTTATGGTGATCCCGGTACGGGGGTAAAAAATGCACCGGCCGGCCTTGTTTAACAGCCGTATCCAGTACACTTTTAAGGTGAGACATATCCATGGTGCCCTTAATGCCACTTTGACTGGCCCGCAGGGAAATGGAGGGCTGGGGGCCCATCCAGACAATCTGATCCATGGTGTAGTCATGCCCAAATAAACACTCCTGATCGGTATCACAATCAAGAATCAGTGCAAGACCAGGGTGAGAAATGCCTGTATAATAAAGAAAGGAGCTGTCCTGGCGAAAGCGATAACAATTGTCCGCAAAATTTACAGGACTTTCTGCATGGCCCAAAAACAGCACAAGACCATTTTGTATACGATTTTTCAGATATTGTCTTCGTTCCAGATAAATATTTTTATTAAACATAAGATCCCACTATCTATTTTTCCACTCTGTTGTTGATTTATTCAAAAAGGCGCTAATGCCGTTCTGGGCATCTTCGGAGCAATTATTCATTACAATGGTGTTCTTGGCATAATGAAAGGCCTGGGCATCGGTCATGTCCGCCTGGGCATAAAATCCCTGCTTGCCCACAGACAGTGCAAAGCCACTGGCCTGGGCAATGTCATTGGCAAGGGCTGTGGTCTCAGCGTCAAGGGTTTCAAGGGGAACCGCCCGGTTCACAAGCCCCAACGCCTTTGCCTCTTCTGCGGAAAATTCCCTTCCAGTCAACAACATCTCCATGGCTGCTTTTCTACCAATGGCACGGGTGATGGCCACCATGGGGGTGGTGCAAAAAAGACCAATCTTCACCCCAGGGGTTGAAAAACGGGCATTATCCGCTGCCACCACCAGATCACACCAGGCCGCAAGCTGGCACCCGGCCGCCGTGGCAATACCCTGAACCTGGGCAATCACCGGCTGGGGTAACTCATGGAGCATCATCATCATGCGGGTACACAAATCAAAAATGTTCTTATACTCTTTTACACTGGAGTCCACCATCTGTGCCAGGTAGTGGCCAGCACAAAAATTACTACCAGTGGCCTTGATCACCAACACCTTGATGGATTCGTCCATGGATATTTCGGTCAACACCTGGGTAATTTCTTTGATCATCTGTTTTGAAAGGGCATTAATCTTGGAAGGATTGTTCAATGTCAGATAGCCCACTGCGCCTTCCTGGGAAAATAAAATCTCTTGGTAATCCATTGTACTACCTCCTTGAGTTTTCGAAAAATAAATTTATTTTAATATCAGTGGTTTAGAATATGTAATGCCATGCTGGTGCGTTTTTTTCTTAATAAAGGGTGTTGAAACGATTGCTGTTTTAGATAATAAAATCAACCTTAAAATCATATAAAATAATGGGTTATGATTCAAAAATAGTATCAGGCCATGTGACCGGCACTATAATTGCTATGTGAGTAGGCCAAACTTAGGTGAAGGTGGGGTTATGACCGAATATTTACAACCACATTGATCAATATTAAATAATATCAGATAGTTAAATGGTCACCGGGAGTTGTCGGTGGAGTTGTGCTTTTGTTCCTGTTTATGAGATTTTTTTTTGTGGACAAAAGCACAATAACACATTTACGGCTACCCACTTAAGGCGGGACAGCCTTTAAAATCAAGCGTCTTAGCATCCTTGATTTTAGGGGTTAAAGGCTAATTACCCACATAAAAAGTCTTGAAAATACCCCACTTTAAGTGGGTAGCCACATTTACTAAGGGACTCAATAAAAAATAACCGTCCCATTCCCCCACCTTCCTGCCCATCTCTACAAATGGCACGGGGGAGATTGGGACGATTGTTTTATCCCGAGTCCTAAATATGTAAAAGTTTGATTTATTTAAGGAAAGTAGCGCCTTTTTCCACAACACCCTCTTCAAATCGGGAATATCTCAGGGGATTATCCTTACTCGCCATTTTGCCCGTGGCCAGATCGGCAATGCGTTTGCCAGCGGCCGGGGCCATCATTACACCGCACCAGTATCCGCAGTTGAGATAAAGCCCTTTGACATCATCACAGGGGCCGATGATGGGCTTGTCGTCGGGGGTGTAGACATACTGACCGGCAGAGACATCAATGTCGGACGCCACAAGGTTTTCGGCAATGGCTTCAAAAAAGGGATTGAGCCGGGAGACGCGGTGGATGGATT
>CAYSSE010000117.1:0-12063 GCA_964433355.1 uncultured Desulfocicer sp. | reverse complement strand
ATCCATGAAAAAATATTTCATTGACATGCTGCTACGCATGGTTGCATGATCATTACATTCTAATTTTGGTGAAACTTCAGTACTATAATAGAGCCTTGATCAATTTGATTCTTCCGGTTCCCATATAATTGATTTTTTAATTTGAGGCTGAAAGTTTGGTCTATACCAGATGTGGTATTGTGGAAAATTTTAAAAAAGCGAATCTTTCACGTTAATATGGTCGCCTGGGGCTTGGAACCAACCACCCCACACTACTTCTTCCTGTCCTGTCTGTTTTGGAATCACAGCCGGTGAGCAAACATACCATCATCGTTCTCTTTTAAATTCCCCACATTGAACCAAATAGTAACAACCCTTAGGTCGGAAAAAAACGACCATTGAAAGATGAACTCATGTTGATGAAATGCAATTTTTCTACCCACCAAAGATAGACATATTTTTGTATTCGACGGTCATAGGATTATATTTTCACTATTTATGTTAAAATTATCTATAAAATCAAAACAATCATCGATTCAACCTTATAATTTTGCAGGCCAAACGCCATTTCCAATGAATAACTGTATCCATTGACTATTATAGGTTTTCAAATTTTGTATATCTTTTACAGTTAAGCAGGAAGGAAGAAATGATAAAGAGAACTAAAAGACCCACCGAGCAAAATGATCGGTGGGTCTGAAAATCAGCATCAAGGCAGGTCCTGGTGCAAGAGCAGCAATTTAAAATTCAATCTGCCATTTTGCCCCAGCGTAAGTGATCTCGTCCTGGCCAGATTCATGGTAATCCACGACACCGATTTCAGGAATGATCTGAACACCTTCGGCCAAGGTAATGGGCATGTTCAGGTAATAACTTTGAACCTGATCCGTGTCAGCCCCGAACAGGGTTGCATTGCCGTAGTCCAGATCCACATACCCGTAACCGGCTTCCATGGACAGCATATCATTTAAGACCATCCGAACGATCAGGACAGCACCCCAGGCGTCCACATCATGGATAACACCGCCTTCATAGATGGCAAAACCGTCCTCCCCGTCACCCCGGGTATCCTGGGCCGCAATATTACCCACGTTCTGTCCAAACCAACCCTGGGCGGCCAGACGGAAGCGGTTCACGGTTACCCCCATGGAGGCCAGGGCCACATAAGAAGAGACGCTTTCATCGTCGTACTCAAAACTGGAAAACGCAGCGGACACTCCGGCGTCAAAAGTATCGTTGGTAAACGTATACCGGGCCTGGAGGGTCGGTATTTTTACCTCAGAGAGGCTGTCGTCGAGACCGCCAGCCGAGGAAACCTGAGCATCGGTCTCAACAGCGGCAATCTCAAAGGCACCCAGCGCCAGGCGGATCTGGGCCCGCTCACCCGGGTTGAATTCACCAATGCCGTCCAGGGCCCTGTCATCATCAAAGACCTGTCCTGAAATACCCTGATTGGTAGGGACTTCAGTCTGTCCGACCAGAAGGCTGCCGGTGCCGAAGTTCCACTCTCCGTATAGATTCACGACATTGGCGGAACCATCTTCAGTACCGTATTCAAAGCCACCGCTTAGGGAGTCAGACACTTGAACTTCAGCTCCGATATTGGTACCCGGATTCAACTCCTGGCTAAACTGGGTGTTGTTCGCCAGATCTGAGTCTATCCAGAAGGTGTTGACACTGGCCGTTCCATAAAACTGCCAGTCAGCGGCCAACGCACCGTCGGAAAAACCAAAGAAAAATATTGTCGCTACCATTGCAAATACTACTATATTTTGTTTAAATTTCATCCTTATGTCCTTATGTTTTCAACTTTACATTGAATGGCCCATAAAAAGTGCCATTGTAGTTCAAGGCGGGGTGACATTTTGTCACAAATCTGTACCAGATTGTTTTCAATAATGGGACCCGGCCATCAAAAAATATGTTTAATGCAGAGTGATTCCTCTTGATTTCGCAGCGTCTTTGATGTGATCGACCAAGATGTCGACAAACTCATCGTTGCTGCCCAGTACCTTTAAAATCGGAGTTACTTCATATCCTTCTGCCTTAAGAATAGATACCCAGGAATCTTCGTCCGGTCCGGCCATGTCGTTGGTGGTATGGTCAGGGGACCTGATGCGATTGCACCCATCAGATTGCCCATGCCTGCAGTTCGGTTCAAAATGGTCAATGTATCCACTCATATATCTCCATTGTAGACGTATTGCAGCATTTGGAACATGTTTTGCTGCAGCATGCCTGCATATCCGATTTTAGAACCCGTCCTTTTCGAACCCATAGTTCCAGCATACCGCGCATGGCTTCCACTTCAGTATCGAAATGAAGGGCAAGATCACACAGCGTAACCCGCTTGTGGTTCATCAAATAATATTTTATTTCAGAAAGTATCATTCATTCCTCCGTATAAATCAGGTCACTATCTCTATTAAAATACCGGGCGAAATAACCCCAGAGTTTCATCGACATTTATGCATGCACACTGCCTGGAATACCGGCCCCGACCTTTTCCCCTTTATTGCCCATCTGCCGCATGATCAAGACCACACCCAGGAAAAAACCGCACAGGATGACAATCCATGCCAATGAAGAAACCGGGTGACGGCTGATGGTTGCGGTCTGATAAAAAAGAACAGATGCCATGTACGCCAGGCCCGTTGTCCAGGCACCGATAAAAGTTGTCCACATTAAATTGGTTTCACGGTAGACGGCTGCGATGGCTGCCACGCAGGGGAAATAGAGCAGAATAAAAAGCAGGTAGGCAAATGCGCCGATTTTACCGTCAAACAAGCGGACCATGGCTCCGAAGGTTCCCATATCAACTTCCTGGGCCTGGGCAGCAGTCTCCATGGTGCTCACATTTCCGACAGAAAGGCCCAGGGGATCGAGCAGGGTATCGACCACTCCAACCAGATTCTCAGGAATCGTGGTAAAAGATGCTTTGATGGAACCCCAAAAGTCAAAGGCTTCTTCAGCCGTTTTTTCAACCCCGGCAGTGCTTATCTGAGTGTACATAGCATCCAAGGTACCCACCACCGCTTCTTTGGCGAAAATACCCGTAAAAATTCCCACGGTGGCCGGCCAGTTTTCCTGGGTGATCCCCATGGGCGCAAAGACCGGAGTGATGGATTTGCCGATGGCGCTCAAGGCCGAGCTGTCGCTGTCTTCATTACCGAAAGAGCCGTCAGTGCCCAGGGCGTTTAAAAAGCTCAAGATCACAACCACCGGAATAATCACTTTACCGGCACGGAATATAAAGGTTTTGAGCCGGTCCCAGGCGCCCAGAAGCAAGCCTTTTACCGTTGGCAGGTGGTAAGGGGGGAGCTCCATCACAAACGGGGTGATCTCTCCTTTCAGCACAGTGCTGTTTAAAACAAGCCCGGTAAGAACGGCAAAGCCGATTCCCAACAGATACAACCCGAAAACCAGGTTCTGTCCGCCCACCGGGAAAAAAGCAGCGGCAAACAGCGCATAGACCGGTAAACGAGCCCCGCAGGACATAAACGGATTCATCATAATGGTCAGGAAACGATCGCGTTGATTTTCAAGGGTGCGAGTGGCCATGATGGCTGGCACATTGCAGCCGAATCCCACCAGCATGGGCACAAAAGATTTACCGGGCAGTCCGATTACCCGCATAAAACGATCCATAACAAAAGCGGCCCGGGCCATGTAACCGGAGTCTTCCAGAAAACAGAGGCATAAAAACATGAAGCCGATGGGTGGAATAAACGTGGCGATGGTCTGGATACCGCCGCCGATGCCACCGGCAAGAATCGCTGTCAGCCACTCTGGTGATCCCATGCCAGCCAGCAGCGCCCCAAAGCCGTCTACAAAAATGGTGCCAGCAAGAATATCGAAAAAATCAATAAACGCACCGCCGACATTGATCGTTACCATGAACATCAGATACATGGCGACCAGGAAGATGGGAATGCCCAGCACCCGGTTGAGTAAGACCCCATCAATCTTGTCCGACACAGTTTTGCCAATGCGGTTCCCTTTTTTCACTGCATCCTTAGTCAACCAGCTGATCAACCCATAACGGCTGTCGGCCATCAGGATATCGGCTTCCTCGTCAAGTTTGTCTTCGATTTTTTGTTGGTGATCGTTCCGGGCTTTTAACGCCTCCGTACTAACAACCGAACCGATCCATTCATCACCTTCCAGCAGTTTTACTGCTGTGTAGCGGGGATTCATTTTTTTGTACAGGGCCGCGTCCCTCACCAAAGGAACCAATGCATCCACCGCTTCCTGAATTTCTGAGGGATACACCATCTGAAGTTCTGAAGCGGATTTTGCCTGGGCACAGCGATTGATTTCCGAACGTAGTTCTTTTACGCCTTTTTTCTGAGAGGCCACCAGGGGGACCACCGGACAGCCCAACCGCTTGCTCAGCATTGGAATATCAATTTCGATCCGACGTTCCCTGGCGTTATCCATCATGTTCAAGGCCAGCACCATGGGGACCTGCATTTCCAAAAGCTGGACAGTCAGATAGAGATTACGTTCCAAATTGGAGGCGTCAATGATATTGACGATCAAGTCCGCTTCCCCTGAAAGGACATAGTCCCGGGCCACTTCCTCATCTATCGATGCCGCGGAAAGCGAATAGATGCCGGGAAGATCCACCATCTCAATTGTTTTACCCCCATGGGTATATTCACCGGATTTACGGTCTACGGTAACACCCGGCCAGTTGCCTACTCGCTGTTTTGTTCCGGTCATTGCATTAAACAGGGTTGTTTTGCCACAGTTGGGATTTCCCACGACTCCGATCACATGATTACTCATGATTCCCTCCCCTTTCCACAATCAGGGTGGATGCTTCGTCCTTTCTGAGGGACAGGGCAAATCCTCGCACTTGAATTTCCACCGGGTCCCCCAGAGGGGCTATCCGTTGGATGGTGATTTCAGTGCCCCGGGTCAATCCCATGGCTAAAAGCTTTTGACGATAGACGGTTGTTCCCTTGACGTAGCCTGAAACCGTACCAGTCTCACCGACTGTCATGTCCTGTAGTGTTGCGTTCATCTTTCTCCTCCTTCAATTACAGCCACCTGGATTTTATGGGCCATGCCGCCGCCTAAATACAGGCGGGTATCTCCGTGGCCGATCAATAATTTTCCGTTCATGGAATTATGTAAAACCTGTACTTCGGCACCGACACGAAGACCAAAACCGTTGAGTCGGTCGTAGGCATATTTTCCGCCGTTCACCGAAATGATCCTGACCCAGTCGCCTTCCATAGCCATTCGTAATGAAAAGTTCCCCATGCAGGCACATGGCTTCTTGAACATGGAAACCAATTTTGCCTGAGATCCCCTGCAGAGAGATTTCCGTGAGCAATCCTTTAAAATAAAGTCTTTCATGACACCTCCTACTAAACCTTCAATTCTTATACAGAATAACCAATGTTGCTAAACAGCCACAAAAAAAGGTGCAACTGGACGCATTCCACGCGTCACAAATTGCACCTTCACTTCCTCCGCACCCATAAATGGCCGAAGGCCGTAAGACATCTCTTGTTAAGTTAGACATACCTATCTCAACAAGCAGAAACTAACTAACCCACCGAAATTTTTCTGTCAAGTACTTTTTTATGAAACACATTAATATTTATAATCACGCCTTCACTTTTTCCACACCAAAAAGATATGGAACCCGTAAGACACCCCTGACTGGTTTTAATCAGTGCCAACCAGCACAGAAGTGAGCTTCTTGCGCAATGCTTCAAGCGTTTTCGATTTAAATGCTTTCCTACTTTCTTCTATAACGTCTATGGCCTCTTTAATCGCTTTTTCCAAACTACGTTCCCGTGACCGTTTAGGGCAAAGATCTAATAGTGGAAGCAGATTGTTCTCATCCACGTTTTCTCCCAATATGGCGGCGACAAGGCAACAATGGGTATCGATTCCTTGCTGCAGTTCTCTAACACTGGTGCTTATAGCGTTGGCAATATCATTTTTGTTCAATTTCATCTGCTTAGATTGATCTTCCATTGTTTTGATTCTCTAGCTTATAGTTTAAAAAATTACCGCCTTAGGAGCCAATTCCCAAAGACGGCCTCGTGTACTTGTGTTTACATCATCCGTATAAAAAGAGTCTTACAAAACTCTATAAAAAGTATCATTTTCCGATAGGCTTTGAAATATGCCCCACCTCTATCCCAAATGGAACACGGGTTACCATATCATTCATTGATATCAGTAGGCGAAGTATTTTCAACGGAATCAACCTGGTTCTTGAATTCACACGAAAACTCCTCGCTGCGAGCCTGGCATTTTTCAGGATTACGACCGTGGAGTTGATATTCTTTAAAATAATGAAGCCAACTCTCCCCAGCGCGTGGGCATGTCTGGATAAACTCCATAAAGTCGATAAGGCTGTCCAGGGTGGCGGAACTAAGGGAGTGTTCCATTTTGCAGGCCTCTTCGTCGGCAATTTTAAACTCAATTTGTAAGATTTCGGTTAAAAACTTGAGTAAAATCTTATGTCTACGCCATATTTCCTTCCCAACATCCGCTCCGTCTTTAGTCAGCTCTACATATTCGTATTTTTCATAGTTTACCAACCCTTTATTATTCAGATTCTTGAGCATACTGGATACGGTGGGCATTTTGACATTCATCCGCTTGGCGATATCTTTTACGCGAACCACTTTTTTTTCCTGATCCAGATTAAAAATAGCCTCAAGATAGTTCTCCATGACAGATGTTAGTGGTTTTTCAGCTATGCGCCCTATATTGTGAGATACCATTGCTCTATTCCAATTGTTAGATAGTTAAAACATATGTTGATACGTCTAATAATAAATCGGTTGTTTATTGTCAATCACTTTTTTGTTTATAGACTAATATTTAATGCCGAAATGCCAGGGCTGAAATGATGCTGTCCCTCGTGAGCAATTATGGTATAAGTCCACAGTTGTCCCCACCATCAAAAAGCGATGACTTGCATTCATAGGGCTCGGTCCTGACAATATTTGGGAACCACTATACCTGGTATTTTATGCTTTTCCAGAATAGAAATTTCCATTCAAATATATGAGCCGTAGGCATCATTTTTGGACATTCTTCCAGAGTGGTTTTTATAATATATAAAGAACACGGCAACCAATAATTTATTTGCCTCCGGTGGTTGAACATTTCAAGACAAGACCCTGTTTATTCCCATGGTAAAACACCCAAAAATTCCGCCCCTAACCCAACCCCATAAATTTGGTTCGCTAACTTTAGCATAGAAGTTGGCAAAATTCATACACAACAATTCACAGAGATACCCAATATTGCCAACGTTTTTCATTATATCGATAAAATGAACCCTTGATATGCTCAGAATATAGTGTTAAGTATTAGTTATATGCCACTATTACTTAGCGGAACTCAGACACTTAACCAAAGGGATAACCAAATGCCGAACCGGAACCATCCGAAGAAAGGCAGCACCATTTCAGTCCACCCCATCAAAAAAATCAAAGATATCCGCTTGATCAAGACCATGCTTAAAGACAAGCCAAGGGATTATGCTTTGTTTGTCCTGGGAATCAACACCAACCTACGGGCCAGCGACATTTTAAATATCAAAATCCATCAGGTGCTCGAGGTCCAGGCGGGCGATGAACTGGTATTAAATGAGATCAAGACAAAGAAACCAAGGCGTATAAACTTGAACAAGGCCGTCATTGCTGCCATACGACCCCTTTTAAAGCAGATGCGTGACAATGGCACCTTCAGCCTTAATGGGCCGTTATTCATGGGGAGAAAGAGCGAAGCTTTAACCGTACCGTCGCTGTCCCGGTTGGTTAAAACTTGGTGCCAGGGTGCTAACCTGACTGGTAACTATGCCAGCCATACTTTAAGAAAGACCTGGGGATATCATCAGCGCAAAACGTTTGGCGTGGGCCTGCCTGAATTGATGGTCTGCTTTAATCATTCAAGCCAGCGGCAGACACTTGAATATTTGTGCATTCAACCGGAGGAGATTAAAAGTGTTTATGAGAATGAGCTTTGACGGCAGGCTCAGGTGTGACATGTAACCTATCCCGCAGGGAGAATACCCGGCCTTAATAGCCTCATGCCGAATCGGAAATGGGAGAGAAAACTGGAGTGACCTTTGGGCAACCGTAAAAATGGACTGTGGGAAGGGGGTATGATTCTCCCAGGAAGAACCGTCGAAAAAATAATTATTGTTTGTTTGGGTGAATAATAGTAAATAAAAGCTTTTGTTAATCTATACGATTTGCAAGAAAAGATAAAAGCGACAATTAATAACACGTAATCCTTCAAGCAGCCTTTTCCTGCTTGATCTCCTGCTGTGCGGTTTTTTATCTGGCAGCAGGAAGGGGTGGGAATTTCCCATCAATTGGATCTGGACCCTTAAACAGTGAGGATAAAAATGCACACCTCCGCTAAAATTGTCTCCCTGGAAAATGAGAACAGAGCACTGAAAACCTTCAAGAGGCAAAAAGAGGCCTGCCTTAAGCACCCCTATCTTCCCCATGGGGAGCGGATGGATGTTTTAAAAAAAATCGAGCAGATTATACAAGAGAATGATCAGGCAATTTGTGAGGCGATCTGTACCGATTTTGGAAACCGTTCCCACCATGAAACAAAAATTCTGGAAATATCCAGCAGCATAATGGGGTTGCGATATACCCGGAAACGGCTGAAAAAATGGATGAAAACCCAAAAACGTCATACCTCCCTGGTATTTTTTGGCGGAAGCAACAGGGTTATCCCCCAGGCAAAAGGAGTGGTGGGGATTGTGGCTCCCTGGAATTATCCCTTATTTCTGGTGCTGGGTCCTTTAATCTGTGCCATTGCCGCAGGAAATCGGGTAATGGTTAAGCAGGCAGCCAATTCCCAGACCCTTTGCACCTTATTGCAAAAAAAATTCTCTGAAAAAATTTCGGAAGAGTTGATCGCATTTCTACCGGGAACCCCCTCAAAAGATTTTTCTTCCCTGCCCTTTGATCACCTTGTTTTTACAGGCTCCCCAACGGTGGGGAAAACGATCATGGCCACGGCTGCGAAAAATTTGACACCGGTGACATTGGAACTGGGGGGCAAGTCGCCCACCATTTTAGCAGAAGATTTTGACTTAAAAACAGCGGTTGAACGGATTATGTATGCCAAGTTCATGAATTCGGGGCAGACTTGTGTGGCCCCGGACTATCTCTTTGTGCCGGAAGGCAGGCAAGATGCGGTTATCCAAATGGCAAAAACAATTGTTTCCCGTCAATACCCAAAATTAGAAACCCGGGACTATACCAGCATTATTGACCAGAAAGCCTATTTTCGCCTCATGGCGACCCTTGAAGATGCCAGGGACAAAAATGCAGAGATTATTAATTTAATATCCGGCCCCTGGGCAAATGATGAATTACAAAAAATCTCTCCTTGCATTGTGACCTCTGTCAATGAAGAGATGAGGATTATGCAGGTGGAGATATTTGGCCCCTTGTTGCCGATAATGACCTATGAATCGCTGGATGAGGTCATCTCCTATATTAATAGCCATGACCGGCCCCTGGCCTTGTATGTGTTTTCAAACGATCCGGCTTTTTTGGACAAACTGATCAAAAATACCTTGTCAGGCGGTGTTACCATAAATGATTGTGCCATGCATGTGGCCCAGCATGATCTGCCCTTCGGGGGAATCGGAAACTCCGGGATGGGTCAATATCATGGATACGAGGGATTTGTTGAATTTTCAAAACTCAGACCTGTGTTCAAACAGGCCAAAAAAACTCTGGCCATCGCCCCTCCCTACGGAGCGACATTTGACAGACTTTATAAATTAATAACAAAATTTAAATGGATTGCCTGAAACATGGAGTGCGACCTTACAGCCCCACCTGTGCCGTGTAAACAACCCCCTCTGAGGAACAGCCGGTTATGGGATTATCAAACACGATGGTGTGGGACTCAATCCGTTGCCGTACTTCAACCCCTCTTTGCATGTACTCCAGGGTTATGTGATCATCTTCCACCCAGATCTCTATGCTGGCATACTCCTTTCCTCTGCGTGTCCAACTCCTTGATAAATAGTTCCCAGGGACAAGGCGCCCTTCCCGGTGCAGCTTCCGGATATCCAGGGGTAGAGAGTTCTCACATTTCCGACGACCACCAGTCCGGCGATACCTGCCTGATCCGAATCCACCCATTGTTTCCCCCTATTTTTCCCGAAATTATTAATCAAATATAGTAACCAGTTTATTAGAAAAACAGCCTATACACAAGAATGCCAACGGTTCCAGTTCAAGTAGACACCACGTCAACCTTCATCAAACAACTCTCGGGACCTTTTGAATAATTGCCGAATATATTTCCGTTGTTCAATGGCATCCTTTGTGTAGAAGCCATGTTTCAAAGCATTCTGATTGTTTTTGGGTGGTCCTGTGGACTTTCCACCATGCAGCCGACAACGACCATTTGCCATGGCAGGTTGCTGGCAGGGTTGCCTGGTCCTCTCACTTCTGGCTCCACATTTTGGGACATCCTTAAAAGGGTTGCAGACATGGGGTTGAACTTCATCTTTCATTAGTTACCCCCTCCCCCTGGTGAACCTCTCCGACTATTGCCTGTCCCCCTTCATGGACATGAACGTGTTCAACGGTCATACGCTGTCGGCCCTTGTTCCTATGCTTGTCCAGGGTTTCAAGCTGTTGATTGTAAAGACGCATTAATTTTATCCCCTGATTCATGTACTTTTCATAAATTTTTGATGTCTTTATGTTTAGATCGGCTATCATAAAACATTTCATCGCCTGGTCGTATGCCGTAAGCATCTGACTAATTAAAATTCCTTCAAACCCATCTTTAGGTGACAGTTCACCCATCGAAAGAAGGATCTGTTCCCCTTTTTCTGCAATACCTTTTTCAGAAAGCCCTTGACCAATTGCAGACAAGGTGGCGTTAAGGATATAAGTTGTAGCATCGGTTTTGAACCCGGTTGTCTTCTGCCTGGCTATTTGGGAGACTTCCACTTGAACAAGACCATCCTTAGATTTTATGCTTATTTCATCATCAACTTTCAAGGGTTTATCAGACGTTTTAACGCCTTTTTCTAAATCATCGGTTTTTGTATTTTTCATTATTTTTCACTTTAAGGGGTGTATAAATACCAGAAATTAACCACCAGATCCATTCCATCCTTGGTCAATCAATCCCTCCTTTTTATGGGAGACCAAAAATTAACCATCGGCACCATTCAATTTTTTGCCCGTCAAAGCCGCCTTTTTAAAGTGGGGTGCAAAATTAACCGCCTGGGCTGTTCCCTTCTCGGTCAATCCAAACCCGTCAATGGTTCTTTTCAGCAGGCCCCTTGCCTCCAATCTCGTTAGGGATCTGGACGCGGCCACCGAAGCACTCAGATATCTTTTCATGCCGATCTGGTGCCGGTTGAACTTTTTTCCCCGGTATGAATATGACGGTTTGAACCCATACCATTTGATCAGGATGTCGGCGTTGGTGACATTATCATTCAGGTATGTTTCCAGGAGAATAAACCGTTGCAGCTCTGATAATACTTTATTCATCATTCCCCAGTTTTCATGCAGTATATGAATGCCCAAATTTGGGCAGTGATTTTTCATGCAGCCCGGATGCCCTCCCGATCATAAACCCTGGCCCGCACCCGTGCCCCATGCTCCAGGACACCCACAAGCAAATCACAATAATCATGGACCGTGGCTTCATCCTTACCCGGTGACGGACGGAGAACTCTCCCAATATATTGGATCAGCCTCCCACTAAATTTGATAGGAGTTGCAAGAAACAGGTTTTCCAGTGCTGGCAGGTCATACCCCTCACCGATGAGCTGCCCCGTGCAGATAAGAATCTTAACCGTGCTGGTGTGTATCTGCAGGTTCACATCTTCCCGTTGCTTCCGGGTCAATCCCCCTGTCAAGACGGTGGCTTCAATTCCATGCTCTTCTTTGAGGATATCAGCTAATTGGTGGCAATGGTCCTTCCTGTCGGACAAAATAAGTTTAATTCCCTGGCAGTTATCCCCGGCAACGTCGCTGCATATCTGTCGATTCCTCTGGTGGTCCTGTGTCAGTTCGGATAACATTTTGCTGTATT
>CAYSSE010000116.1:0-12164 GCA_964433355.1 uncultured Desulfocicer sp. | reverse complement strand
CCTCCCCGGGGGCTCTGCTGAGGCTACTTGGACACTTCATTTTCATATAAAAATCATGGAATAATAAAGCTGAAATAACGTTTCTAATGCTCAAATACGTTTCTTTAAGGCATCTATCAAAAACGCTTATTGTTTCTGAGGTACTCTCCATATCCTAATATAATAATGAAAACATATATAATTTTAAAAGCAATATTCATGCCATTTATATAGTTCAACCATCATTTTTCTATAAAAGAGTAGAGATCTCTAACATTCTTTGATCCTTCGTTGTGGCTGGTCTCATAGGAATGGGTGTTTATATGAAAATGAAGTGTCAAAGTACCCTCAGCAGAGCCCCCCCCCGATGGGTAATAGGAACCGGCCAATTGGGCTGTCTAACAGTCCCGGGCCGGGCCCATTGCCCGTCGGAGGGGGCGGCATGATATCATTTTCATTCTTCATTGTTGGGAAAAAATTCCCAGGCAGGGCATTTTTTCCCCCTTGTTGTTTTTCAAGAAAGGGTGGTGATCTAAGCAGGTAGGTAATTCAGGTAGGTTTTGCGACTCTGGGTTTAAACAGCAGGCAATCTTTGGAACTATTTCTACGCACCACCAAATTGGGAATCTGATGGCTCTTAAACCCCATCTTACGACACCCGTGGGGATGCTTCTTATCCCACGTGACATAATAATGCTGGCATTGAAGACAATTAACAGGCGACATGGAGGGTATTCTTTTTAAAAAATGTTATATTGACGGAATGAAAATTGATATCTGTCATTTTTTTGACTCTTCTGAATTCAATAGATAAATAAATGCCAGTAATTCTGCAACAACTTCATACAGGGAAGCAGGAATTTCTTGTTTTAAATCCAATTGAGATAACATTTCCAGCAAGTCTGGATCATTGTGAATATGGATGTGCTTATCCTTGGCCAGCTCAATGATTTTCTCCGCCAGCGCACCTTTGCCCTTGGCAGTAATTCTGGGCGCACTTCCCATTGTGGACTCATAGGATAATGCCACTGCGCCAGGTATTTGTTTTTTTCTTTTCATTCAGGCCACAACACAGATGGAACTGCCCTCCTGGGGAAGAATTTCATTTACAAGGCTTTGATTTACAATGGAAGATTCCACCCGTTGACACCCCATGTGTTCAATGGTGAATCCTCGTTCTTTTAGCATGTCCATGAAAGAAGGAATATGGGTTTCAATGCATTCAAGAGCATTTTTCTGCTCCACAAGAAATCTTCCCTGGAGCTTTGTGCCAGTTAAAACCAATTCTGCACGAATGGGCCCCAGTGTTGATAACTCTAAAAGCATAACAACCCCATACTGCCTGTCTTTTTGCCTCCCTCCTTCCTGTGACGAATCTTCCCGGGGAAATTGGAGCAGTAGCTGTGCCACCCCCATGGTACCCTGGAGGAATTGCAATGGAAGGGGTAAAAAAAACATTCGTGCCCGATCATTCCCATGAATATTAAGAAGTTGAATATTGTCCAATGCAAAGCGCAGTGGTTGCAACACCGTATCAGAGTCTTTGGTGTTCATTAGTATCTTTGAAATCAATCCCTTAAGATCCCCGTGGGTTAAAGAATTCATGATGTCGGCGGTCATAGAGGTCTGTGTTAATGCTTGAGCAAGTTTAGTTTCCCAGGTGAGCCCCGAAGCATCTATCAATGCCTTGAGCCCCTCTCCTCCGGGGCGCGTTAGAAGCATTTGTGATATTTTTTCCATCAAGGTTTTAATATCTGTGCGATCCTTTGATGACAGGACGGACTCATCAAGGGCATCATATAGGCAGGCCCAGACATTATTATCAATGGCCCCACGAATGGTGGGCAAGTTCACAGCCCTGCCCGGGGCTTCTTGAACTTCAATGAGCTTTAATGTGGGCACACCGTTTTCAGAAGAAAGCTTTAAAGATATGCGCATACCTGTTTGCAATGGAACCCGCGTCTGGGCTCTAATCTGTTTTCCCCGTATTAATAATAAAATATCCCCTGATGGAAATTTTTTTAATACCTGTCCTTTGACAATATCATCGGGGGACAGATTTAAATCATTTAGAGCATCATACCCATGGGGTGACGAGGAAGATACCGACAATTTATGAAACAAACCGGATGCTGTGTTGATGGATATCAAAACATGACCCCTTTTAATTTCGGTTTACTCGTTTCAACTCCATAACAAGCTTAACCGTTCCTCTTGGAATGGATAGACGTTCAGCAATTTCTTCCATCTCCACACCGTCATTGAGCATCTGGAAAATTTGGTCTTCTTGAGTTAGTTCTGTCAACACCTTTTTTTCACTGCTTATCGGTTTGTCATGATTCTCCATGGCAACGATTGTTTTATCTGCTTTTTCAAGCAGTTGTTCTAACCGTGCAACCCGTTGGTCAATTTTTTCATCCAGCTGTTTTAAAAGAAGATATTTTTCGGCCATATCTTTTTTCAAATGGATGGACATATGATCCACATCCCCAAGCAGTGATTCAAACACTTCAATTTTTTTTTGAAGGCCTTCTTCGATATTTAAGGATCTGCTTTTCCAAAGGAAAACAACAAATACAATGACAATCAAAACATCCATCAAAACCAACACCAGAACAATATCGCTCAAATTTGCAAAGGGCATAATTAAACCTTGATATCTACAAAAATCCCCCCGGAAGTGTTGGTGGCTTTATGTTGTTCAGGGGGGGAGGCATGCGTGCTTGCTGGGGATGGCAATTGTCTCTTTTTATTATCAGGGCCTATCTGGGTTTTATAGGTATCTTCAATATTTTTTACCCGGATTTTATCTTTTTCTTTGAGTTCATCAGAAGCCTGGGCAATGAATTGCCGATTCAATTCACCATTTTGTTCCGTGGATGTACCCATCTGTTTAATGGCACTGCTTTGACCCAGAATGATGTTCATATCAGAAATATTTGGCATTTTTTACCCTCCAGTAATTTGGGCTTGGCCACCCCATCGCCAAGTATTGAAAAATCCAATGTAAAAACGGGATAAAAATCCAGATGGGCTGGTATATTTAGGGTGGCAATTGCCTTACAATACCAGGAAATTATGGATATCCACCGTATCAATCTGACTGGCTGGTAGCTCATATCTCACGGCTTGAATCACCCATTCTTTAAATTTATCCAATGAAGGGGTCTCCTCCTCCAATTGAACCTTATCCATAAGGATATCATAAAGAACCCCTCGAATCCACTGTTTTTCATGGGGCTCCCTTTGAAGAAAGGTTTTATCCCAAGATTGAATCACCACAGAAAAGCTAACGCAGGTATACAAATGTTTTGGTCTCAATGGAATCAGAAAATCTTTAAGCCACATCTCCTTTGTGGGAGGAATCGGCACTTTTACTGTTAAAAGAGACTGACCTGCACTCCGGTCATGCCCCGTGTACTGGATGAAAAAAAACCCCCCAACTCCCATGAAAAGTACTGTGATCAGTGCTCCAATGCCCCACACCCATTTCTGAATTACTTTTTTTTTCTTTAATTTTCCAGGAGATATGGATGGAGAAGAGAACCTTTTTGGCGAAGCATTGGCAAGAATCTCTTGCCCGGAATCAGCACCCTCACCCAGCTCATTTCCAGTAAATTCCCCATCTCCAGAGGGATTTTCATCCAACTCATCCCCAACAAACGACTCATTTCCAGAATTATTTTCTTCGCTGAGCTCATCCCCTGTGAATTTATTATTGTTTTCATCCATATCTTTCACGCCTTATTAATATTGGCTTGAAGTCTGATTCTCAATTTTGAAATTACCTTTGAATGGATTTGCGAAATTCGTGACTCCGTTAGGTCCAACACCTTTCCGATCTCTTTTAATGTCAGTTCATCATAATAATAAAGAGAGATAACCATCTGTTCTTTTTTGGAAAGCGTTGCAATTTCTCCAGCAATAGCCTGTTTAAATTCTTGGGCTTTTAATGCTTCAAATGGGGAGGGTTCTTCTGATTCCTGGGAAACCATGCGGGGGGTATTGCCATCGAAAAGGGGTTCATCAAGACTCACAAGGGAAATTCTTCGGGTTCGCCAGAGCATTCTATGGTAGGCATCAAGTTTTATTCCCAATTGTTCTGCCATTTCACTATCATTGGGGGCCCTCCCCAATTTCAATTGCAACGCATCTTTTATGTTGTTGATTTGCTGATTATCTCGAATAACGGACCGGGAGGCCCATCCCATTTTTCTCAATTCATCCACCATGGCTCCCTTTATACGGTAGGAAGCATAGGTTTTAAATTTTACGCCTTTTTCGATTTTAAATTTATTAATGGCATCATTTAAACCCAATACACCGGCACTGAGCAAATCTTCCCTGGAAATACCCGAGGGAAGGCGCATGCTCATACGATCTGCAATATACTTTATCATCGGCGCAAATTCACGAATGAGATCCTCCCTGGATTTATCTCCCACCGTGGGTTTATCAACGCACGACCGGGCAGCCTGGGAATATTTACGAATATGTGCCTTCATTCTTTTATCAATCCGCTCCTTTTACCAATTGTTTCCAGAAAAATTTAATATTTCCGTCCACAGGTCTATCCGACTGGTTGAGTAGATGGTCTGCCAGAATCCTGATATGCTCACTGGCCACTGCTCTTGGATACTCACATATAATCGGGCGACGTTTAATCACCGCCTTTTTCAAAGTCTCGTCTCCGGGGATAAATCCTGCATAATCAAGGGAAATACCCACAAGAAACTTATCTGCCACATTACTCAAATTTTTAAACACGGCTTTGGCTTCCTTTCCATCCTTTACCATGTTCAGTAAAATTGAAAATTCCTTGGTGCCATAGCGGCTGAACATCACCTTTAAAAGAGCATAGGCATCGGTAATGGATGTGGGTTCCGGGGTAACCACCACAATCCGCTCCTGGGCTGCCAGATTAAAATAGACCACATTGGAAGAGATACCAGCACCCGTGTCAATCAACATGATATCAAATTGATCATTCAACTCATCAAACTCACTGAGCATGTTGAGTTTTTGTCCCTCTGTTAAATTGGCCACCTCTTCAATGCCCGAACTTGCAGGTATGATAGAAACCCCTTCGGGGCCTTGAACAATGATTTCAGATAGTTTTTTTTCCCCCCGAATAACGGCATCAATATTATCCATGGGATGAATTCCAAAAATAATATCAATATTGGCCAATCCAAGGTCTGCATCAAATATTAACACCTTTTTACCCATACGCTGGAGGGCAATGGCAAGATTTCCAACGATATTGGTTTTTCCCACCCCCCCTTTACCACTGGTGACAGAAATAACCCGAGGCGCATTTCCAGACCTAACTGCTCCGGTAGTATTATCCTCCATCAAACCGGCAATCTTCTCAGATTCCCCTTTTACCATTTTTCTCAAATTTGCAGCCTGATCCATCATTAAAATCTCCGATTATTTAACCTGTTCAAGGGTTCATCCTGTTATTCTTTCCCAGCAGCAGGGTGACCAGTTTTTTCCTGTCAGCCATCTCAATATCCTCCGGGACATTCTGTCCGGCAGTCACATAGGATATCGGGATTTTATATGTTGCCATCTGATTTACAATATTACCCATCATCCGGGCTTCGTCCAGCTTGGTAAAAATATAAGTTTTAAAATTCAAGCCACTGAAACTCTGGGCCGTGGTCTTCATTTCAGATGCTGCCATCCCCACAGTCAACAGAAGATGGGTGTCAATGGATGCATGATCTCCGATCATTTTTTTCAACCCTTCCAACCGTGGCATGTCATACTGACTTCTTCCTGCAGTGTCAATGAGAACGACCTCCATGGCCCGCATCCGTCCAAGGGCCAAAAGCAGGTCTCTTCGTGTAAATGCCTGGAAACAAGGGATCCCCAGAATGTCAGCATAATTTTTTAACTGCTCCATGGCACCGATACGATAGGTATCAATGGAAATCAAGCCCACTTTTTTTCTTTGCTGCACCATGAGGTTTGCTGCAATCTTTGCAATGGTGGTTGTCTTACCCACCCCGGTTGTTCCCACAAATGCCGCAATAATTTGCGGTTGTTTCAGCGTGGCAAAGGGATCTTTTACTTCCATGGTTTGCATCAAGGCAGTGACCACCTGCTTTTTGATCTTTTCTGCCGACAGGGGTTGCATGGTATCAAAAACACCTGCTTGGGTCAGTATTTCTTTGATCCACACCTCTTCAATACCCTGAGCCATCATTCTTGCATAAAGTTGCATGAGCATGGGATTCTTTACCAGATGAGACATGGGAATGGCCATTGGGGCGGTTGACATAAGCCCCATCATCTCTTTTATGGATATAAGCTCATTTTTAATGTCTCCAAAGGCCCCCGAATCTGGTTTTTCATGGGGCTGAGTTCCTGGCACAAAGGCTTTGATATCCGATTTTTCACGGGTAAGATCTCCCGGCACAGCGCATATCTCAAAAAACTCTTTTCCATCCCGTCCCCGTAATCGATCCGTTGAGATGATCATGGCATCGGCACCCAGGGAATTTCGAATCAATCTTGTGGCTTCTTCAATGGTGGCAGCACAATATTTATACTGTTGCGTCACGTAGACTTACCTCGCCAATGGATTTGAATCGAATATCATTTAATAATTCACTCTGGGACATGACCATCACAGAAGGCACAAAAGTTTCGATTAATTTTCTAAAATGCCGACGAATCACGGGAGAGGTCATGATAATGGGCTGAATATTATTGATCATGGCTTTTTCCGTTTGATTCTTCACAGATCGAATGATGGGTTCACTCACCTTGGGATCCAGGGATAGATAAACCCCATGATCTGTTTTTTGAAGCCCTTTTAATAAAAGATTTTCTACTTCCGGGGCCAGGGTGATCAGATTTAAAAAATTTTCTTCACTGAGATGGGGTGACATGATGGATCTTGACAGTTTATGACGAACATATTCAGTGAGAAGATCCGGATCTTTGGAAATCGGAGCATAATCGGCCAGGGTTTCCACAATGGTCAGCATGTCTTTAATGGAAACATGTTCCTGCAAAAGATTTTGCAACACCTTTTGAACCCCGCCCAGTGTTAGTTGTTTTGGAACCAGCTCTTCCACCACTTTGGGATAACGGGTGGCCAGATTATCCAGCAAACTCTGAACATCCTGTCTGCCCAGAAGCTCCGAAGCATATTTTCGAATCACCTCAGTCAGATGGGTGGTCATGATGGTGACACTATCCACCACCGTATATCCGGCAAGCTTTGCCTCCTCTTTTCTGGCATCTGGAATCCACACAGCCGGAAGATTAAAGGCGGGCTCCTTTGTACTGATACCTTCAATTTTTCTGGTGGAATCGCCAGGGTCCATGGCCATATAATGATTCACCATCAACTCTGATGAGGCAATGGACACCCCTTTAATCAAAATATTGTACCGGTTTGATTTTATCTGAAGGTTGTCCCGGATATGAATGGGGGGGATAATGATTCCCATGTCCTGGGCAAATTGACGCCGCAGGGAATGCACCCGATCCAAAAATTCCCCCCCCTGCTCCTTATCCACCAGACTGATAAGGCCATAACCCACCTCCACTTCCAGGGCATCCACGGTCAACAGGTGCTCCACCGGTTCCGGACCTGCTGGGGCTGCCTCCGGCACAGACTCCTGAAGCTGTTTTGCCTCTTGGAATTTTTTATTCCCCTTGGCCAAGAAGCTGATGCTGGCAATTACCATGGAAAGCATAATAAAAGAAAAATGGGGTAACCCGGGAATCAATCCAAATAGAAAGACCATCAGGGCCGCCATATTTACAGCCTTGGGATATTTAACAAATTGTTTTGCAAAATCACCTCCCATGGTTCCTTCCGAGTTCGACCGGGTGACGACAATACCGGATGCCGTGGAAATGATCAGAGCCGGAATCTGGGATACCAGCCCATCTCCCACGGTGAGAAGGGTATAATTCTGGGCCGCATCGATAAAATTCATGTTCTGCTGAGAAACACCAATAACCAAGCCTCCCACAACATTAATAAGGGTGATGACAATCCCGGCAATGGCATCTCCCCTAACAAATTTGGAAGCACCATCCATGGCCCCGTTGAATTCTGCCTCCCGGGTAATGATACTCCGGCGCTCCTTTGCCTGACTTTCATCAATTAACCCGGCGTTCAAGTCCGCATCCACCGCCATCTGTTTGCCCGGCATGGCATCCAGGGTAAACCTGGCAGCCACTTCAGCAACCCGGGTGGCCCCCTTGGTAATAACCATGAAATTTATGAGAACCAGAACGATAAATACTATCATTCCAACCACATAATTGCCCCCCATCACAACGCTGCCAAAGGATTTAATCACCTTTCCCGCAGCGGCCATTCCCTCATTCCCATGGAGAAGAATCAACCGGGTGGACGCCACGTTCAATGATAACCGAAAAAGCGTTGTCACCAAAAGAAGGGAGGGGAAAATGGCAAAATCCAAAGATTTTTCCGTTGACATGGCAATCAAAAGAATGGTGACGGCAACGGTGATATTTAAGGCCAATAAAAAATCCAGTAATATGGACGGCAGGGGGATAATCATGACCATCAGTATGGTCACCACCCCCAGGGCAGCAAGGATTTCTCCCCCTTCCACCTGCAAAAATTTTGAATTGAATAGCTTCTCCATAACGTATCTAACCGCCTCTTGGGAATGGAACCGTAAAAACAAACATTAGACACCCTGCTTTTGCTTATAAACATATGCCAGTACCTCTGCCACTGCCTGATATAATAATGGCGGCACTTCCTGATTTATTTCCACCATCTTATATAAATTCCTGGCAAGTTCTCGATTTTCATACAGCAATATGGAATGTTCCACCGACAGAGCCTTGATTTTTTTGGCGATTTCTCCCTTGCCCTTTGCCAGCACCCGGGGGGCTCCCATGCTGTGATCATCGTACTTTAATGCCACTGCATAATGGGTGGGATTGGTGATCACCACATCCGCATCAGGCACATCCTGCATCATTCTGCTCCGGGCCATCTGCATTTGGATGTTACGAATCCGGGATTTCACCATGGGATCTCCCTCTGATTCTTTGGACTCATCCTTGATCTCTTTTTTACTCATCTTGAGCTTCTTTTCAAATTGCCACTTCTGGAACGCATAATCTATCACCACAATGACAATCATGGCCATGGTGCATCGAATAAAAAGCTTAAAGGTGGTAAGGAAGATATAGGAGACGATATCCTCAAAGTCCAACCCGCCCAACAGAAAAATCTGGGACATTTCTCCTTTGATGGTGATATAGCCAATCCATCCCACAATGAAAAGTTTTGCCACACACTTGATAGCTTCCATCACCGACTGAGTCGAAAATAATCTGCCAATACCTTTTAAGGGATCCAATTTGGAAAATTTAGGCATTATACTCTCCGGGTTCATCATAAACCCCACCTGCATGACATTGGACAGTATGGCCACAATAAAGATAACTAAAAACAACGGTGCCATAATCATGAAAAAAGCCATCACCATATCCAATGAGAAATCAAAAAAATCATTCACAGATAACTCTTTTATAAGGGGAAGCTGAA
This sequence comes from uncultured Desulfocicer sp., assembly GCA_964433355.1. Classification (GTDB taxonomy): domain Bacteria; phylum Desulfobacterota; class Desulfobacteria; order Desulfobacterales; family Desulfobacteraceae; genus Desulfocicer. Next base: position 2,623 of record CAYSSE010000116.1, on the reverse strand, counting down.
ACGCCTCTACCATGATATTTTGAATCTGGGCATACATATAGGTTCCAAAAACAATAAAAGTAAGTAGCCCGGAAAGCAAGACGGCCACCGATGGAAGCTCTTTACTTTTGGCAACATCCCCTTTTTTCCTGGCATCCTGCCGTTTTTTGGGTGTTGCCTGCTCCTCTTTATCTTCGGAACTATCATCAGCCATTTATTCTCCCAATAGCCCCATGGTGTTCATTAGAAAAGGCCCCAACTCTTTGGCATACGTTTCCATGAAACCCAGAAGCACATGAAGGCAGATACCAAAAAAAAACAGGCCCACACAAATCTGTACAGGAAACCCCACAATCATGATATTCATCTGGGGAATCAATTTTGTAATCAAGCCAAACCCCACCTTGGTTAAAAGCAGTGCAGCAATGGCCGGTGCCCCGATTTTAACGGCAATGAGAAACATGCTTCCTGAAGTAGAAAGCATCTGCCCTAAAATCCGTGAGTCCATGGTAAGTGAACCCATGGGGATAATGTCAAAACTTTCCTTCATGGCATAAATCAGAACATGGTGCCCATTAATAAGCAAAAATAATGCCATGGCAGTAAAATATGAAAAATTAGCCAAAAGAGAAATTTGTGCACCGCTCTGGGGATCAAATACATTGGCAATGGCAAAACCGGTTTCAAATCCCACGACATGCCCCATGAGTCGAATCCCATCAAAAACAAACTGAACCAGGAGCCCTAAAATTAATCCAATGGTAAATTCAACGGCCACAAGGCCAGCCAATTCCAGGATCGTTTCCGGAAATCCGGTCACCGTCATTGTAATCACAGGAAAAAGGGTGATCGCTAAAAAAAAGGACAAACCAATTTTGATCAAGGGGGGAAAAATCCGGGAATTAAAAAACGGAAGCATGAATATCAGAATGCTGATGCGTATCAGTACAAGAAAAAAACGCTCAATGGTTTGGATATCAAATGCCATGGCAAAATGTTTGTTACCTGATATATGCCGGAATCTGTTCAATTACGGCAATGGTGAAGGTCATCATATGTTCCAGCATCCAGGGAGCCAGGAATAACAATCCCACCATAACCACCAGAATTTTGGGCACAAATGTGAGGGTCATTTCGTTAATCTGGGTGACTGCCTGAAAAATACTGATGAGAAGCCCCACCACAAGCCCCATGATCAAAACCGGTAAAGAGACCAGTATGGTCACCCTTATGGCATCTTGTGCAAAACTAACAACAAACTCCGGGGTCATGTTGACACTCCTTTAAAACACAGTTTATCCGGATGTAAAACTCTTGACCATTGAGCTGACAATCAAATTCCAGCCATCCACCAAAACAAACAGCATGAGCTTAAAGGGCAGGGAGATCATCACCGGAGGCAGCATCATCATTCCCATGCTGAGTAAAACACTTGCCACCACCATATCAATGATTAAAAAAGGGACAAACAAAACAAATCCGATAATAAAGGCCGTCTTTAATTCGCTGATGACAAAGGCAGGAATGAGGACAAACAGGGAAATTTCTTCCCGGTTGGCCGGTTTTGACTTTTCAGATAGGCTGACAAACAAGGCCAGATCTTTTTCTCTGGTCTGTTTAAACATGAATTTTCGGATGGGTTCCAAGGCATTATCCATGGCCGTTTTCTGGGAAATGTCTTCATTGAGATAGGGTTGGAGCGCTGTTGTATTTATTTTTTCTCCCACAGGCATCATGATAAAAATCGTCAAAAAAAGGGACAGTCCCGCAATAATTTGGTTGGAGGGCGTTTGCTGGGTACCCAGGGCCTGCCGGAGAAAGGCAAAGACAATTACCAGGCGGGTAAAAGAGGTCATTAATACCAAAATGGAGGGGGCAAGGGTTAAAACCGTTAAAAGAAAAACCGTTTGTAAAAGAACAGACACATCCCCAGGATCACCGCTTTTTTCAACACCAAGCTGCACAGAAGGGAAAATAAAATCCGCTGCCATGCCCTGGGAACAGAACAGACACAGACAGCATAGAAAAAAAAGCGTTTTCCACCATTTTGTCACCCTCAACTCACCCTCCTGCATTTGATGTGTATCATCCCGAGCTGTTTTCATTGGGATCCTTGAGTCTTGTGAGATAGTGAACACTGCCCGGAGCCACCCCCAGCACAATACGTTCACCGGATATTTCCACGACCTCTATTCTTTCTTTGGAAGAAAGATAAAATGCCCCCAATCTTTTTATACCCAGCCCATCCTGATTTTGTGTTCCCAGGTGCATAAATTTTCGAATGAGATAAAGTACAAAGATCAAACAGGCAAGTACCATGGCAAGCATGGCAGCTGTTTTTATGCCCAGGCTGATCAGGCTGGTATCCAAGATACTATCCATATTTTCCCCCTATTCTCAATACGACTATCCATTCAGCTCAAGGATTTCACCCGTTCAAGGGGACTTGCAATGTCGGTGACACGAATACCATACTTTTCATCCACCACAACCACTTCTCCCCTGGCAACCAACTTGCCATTTACCCGTATATCAAGGGTCTCTCCGGCAGCTTTATTTAGATCTATTATGGATCCTTGTCCCAGTTGGAGCAGGTTGTTCACAAGCATTTTGGTTCTTCCCAGTTCCACCGAGAGTTCAAGGG
>CAYSSE010000115.1:0-12241 GCA_964433355.1 uncultured Desulfocicer sp. | reverse complement strand
AGGGTTCTCCATAGAAAGACTGTTCTTTTTTCTACGTGCTTTAGATCAATGTATAGATATCACAATTCAAAGAGAACCAAAGGATGGAAGTAATAACATGATCCATGTAGCATATGCGTGAAAAGTTTGGAGGCGAAAAACTTGAATCGTCATGGAGACGGGGAGAATCGTCATGAAAGCGGGGATATATTTAAAAATCTGTCCCCTAAGCGCACTACTATAGTGCCGGTCACATGAGCTGATACTCGCTGAAAAATATTTTTTTAATCAAAATAGATAGTTATGTTAAAATAATGCCAATTTCTCGTATCAAGTCATATGACCGGCACTATAAGTGGGTAGCCCATAATAGAAAGTTAAGGCTAATTTTAGCAAAGAGGGCTTATTTTCCCCCGACCAAATTTCCAAGGGATCCAAGAAGAGAGCCCTCTCCCTGTTGCTTTGATCCAGAACCTGGTGCACAGGCCAGCATTCGTCCGGCCAACCTTGAAAATGGCAGACTTTGGAGCCATACTTTACCTGGCCCTGTTAGTTTTGCAAAAAATAATCCTTCACCACCAAACAGCATGGTTTTGATACCACCTGCTTGCATAATCTCAAAATCTACCGTAGACGTCATGGCAGCCAGGCACCCAGTGTCAACATGCAACACTTCACCGGGTGTAAGGTTAATTTCTTTAACAGCACCCCCGACGTGCATGAACACCCAGCCGTCCCCTTCAATTTTCTGCATGATAAACCCTTCACCCCCAAAAAGGCCTGTCAAGATTTTCTTTTGAAAGAAAATGCCAATTCTAACCCCTTTAGTTCCCGCTAAAAAACTATCTTTCTGGCATATGATTTTATTCTGATGCTCTGCCAGATTTACAGGAATAATGGTACCTGGAAAAGGTGCCCCAAAGGCAACGCGTCCCTTTCCCTGTTGGGTTTGTGTAAAGACTGTTATAAAAAGACTTTCCCCTGTCAGTAAGCGCTGGCCTGCTCCTAACAAACGGCTCATGAAGCCTGGTTGCTGGGTTGAGGTTGCATCACCAAAAACAGTTTCCATCTCGATACTTTCGGTTTTGTACATCAGAGCCCCGGCTTCAGCAATGGCACTCTCTTCTGGATCAAGTTCCACTTCTACGTACTGCATCTCATGGCCATAAATATGAAAATCTATGCCTTCTGTGAATTCATCGCTGCCAAATCCAACGGATTGATTTTCATTTTGTGTGCTTAAGTCAGGGTCAGCCCCTTGGGGTGGTGATGGCGTTGGGGTTAAATCTGAATTGGGGATGCTTTTTATGCGTTCATTATTCTCCAGATGAAGATTTTTATTCTGATGTGCCGCTGGCTCAACAACAGGCTTTTGAAGGGGCTTTTTTGACATCATTTTTTCTGGAGTGGATGGAAAAGGCGTGCCATTTTTTTTAAGTGGCCAGATTTCCAAAACAGTGTGGGCAGGTTTCCAGTCATCAAAGTCTTGTTGCCAGCAATAGGCACCATGATTTTCACGGACAAAAATCTTTGCATGATCCGTTGTGAACGGTCCTTTTAAACAATCATCTGTGGATAAATACCATTCTATCATTAATCACCTCCATTATTGGATGCAAATGAACGATCTATCTGAGCTGATCTGCCCATCTTGCGATCAAGCCCTGCCATCAGTTGTTGGACATTGCCTTTAAAGGCTACCTGTCTAAAGCGGGACAATTTGTAGTCTTGATGTATTCAAAAGCACGCTTGTAAATTTTCAATAAGTCCGGGTATTCAGGATATTCTTTGGAATAGCATCCGGCGTTTAAAGGGTAAGCAGACTTTATCTCCCCGGGTTATTGAGAATTTACGCACGCTCTTTGCAAGTCCCTGATTTTAAAACGTGTCCCGGCCTAAGTGGGGAGCCGGTTTAAACATCAAAGTCCGCTGGATCAATGTCAAGCGTTTGGCACATTTCACGAACAATTTTCTTTTCATCTGCATCAAAATTACCATCCGCATTCCCAATGATAACTCCTACTTGAACTGCTGCACGGGCCTGTGCAGGGGATTTTTTGAGTTTACCAACGACCTGGAGAAGCTCAATTTTTCCAAAATCAAAATCATTGGTTAATTTCTCACAATATCCATTAAAGCTTTTCTGTAGTTCACTGACATCAAAAACGGCAAGAGTATCATTTGAACTGATAAAACTGGCAGTCTTCCTCCGTTCATCGGCATCAATACTACCATCGGCAGCAGCAACAAGGGCACAAACGGCCATTGTTCCATTGGCAAAATTCTTATTTTTAAATTGTTTTACCTGGGAGGATAGTTGACTTTGCATTTCCAATGCACCCTCTTTGAATTTATTAAAAAAACCCATTGTTATCTCCTTTTCTCAAAATGATTAGATATTTAGCCAAATTTAAAATAACTGCCACAGGCAGACCGTATTCTGGCCCCGGCCTGCCCACAAGGAAGTATGAAAGAACGTTAGACAGGTCTACTTTTTTTATTAGAAAATAAAACTTCCGAACATCTCAGCAGAGCCCCCCCCCCGATGGGTAATAGGAACCGGCCAATTGGGCCGTCTACGGTTCCGGGCCGGGCCCATTGCCCGTCGGGGGGGGGGCGGCATAATGCTATTTTCAATATTCGTTGTGGCAGTGGTGACTGCCATGTATGTTTATATGAAAGTCTCAGCAACATACTGGAATTAAAAGACTTTCATTTTTCGTTGTGGCTGGTCTTACAGCCATGGGTGTTATATGAAATTTAAAATCGGCAAATCATGGTTTTATAATCAAATGGTTTCATAAACTTTTTTGTATGCAAAATCAAGCATTTCACGAGAAGCCTCATGGTGTTCCAATAAAGAACAAAATCCTTTTTTTTGATGTACGAGATCTTTTAACTCGGCAACCCCGGAATCAGGCATGGCAGGCCAAGTGCTCTCTTTTATCATTTGAAGGTCATTAATCTGATCTCCCAAGGCAATATAAGGATGAATACCGAGGATGGAAAGACCTCTCATCTTATCAACTGTTCCTGGATAGATAAAAATTTTTCGATGCTCCCTGTAAACAAGATCATCAAATCCATTTTCCTTTAAAAGGATTTCAGCTTTGCTCTTTGCCATAGCCCTCTGCTCCGGGGGAGGAACAAATCCAGCGCAATTTTCATAGAATGTCAATCGTTCCCACCCTGGAAATAATCCAGCAATTTTATCCCATTTTGTACTGCCGGTGAGGGTGTCATCAATATTGGACTTAACGACAAACCCATTTTCAAGTACAAATCCGCTGAATTGCACATCTGGCAATTGTTTTACAAGGTTGCCGGTGCTGGTAGCATTCCGACCCGTTGCAATGACCAAGGGAAATATTTTGCTTATTTTTGCGAGAAGCACTGCCGTTTCTTTTCCTAAATAACTTACGCCTGTTCTACCAATAACGGCAATGTCCTCTTTCTGGTGATGGAGCAATGTACCATCAAGGTCACACACCACGGCATTTATAATAGTGGACGGTGTCTTTTTAACTGTGTGAATACACGGGTTATGTGCATTTTGTTGAGATAGCTTAATTGATTCCCCCCAGTTTGCAGTTGTTTCTGGATATTCAGTCTTAGGGAGTCAGAGTAAATTAATTTACCTGCAAATCCGGCTGAAAAACCGGGCATCCTTCATATGCCCCCAAAATTAGTTTACACTTTTTTGAAAGACACTCCCCCAAATGGGAACTTGCTCTGAAAAGCGTAAAGTAGGAATGAAGGATGCCAAAAACCGATATATAACCCTCGGTTCGATAGCCATCATAACATACTGTAACCTAAATAAAATGTTATTTGGGCTTTTTGTTTATTTTTTTTATATCAATAAACTCAAATTGTTATAAAAAAATGGTTGAACCGGTGGTATAATTGGTAAATTGGAAACTTCTGACTCCTTATCGTTTCATCGGACTGTTTCAAAGTTGCATGCGACTTTCGTTTTCATTTCTTGTAAATGGGTTACATTAAATTCCAACGGAACAGATCTTTTTTCTGCCAGTTTCATTAAAAGACTGAAATTTTGTTCAGCAAATGATTTGTCATCTGCAAAAAAAAGTGTTTTCGGTGCCGCATTGATCAATGCCCGACACACTTCATTGCTGTGAATTCTAAGGGGCGTTTCAGTAAAAAATTTATTGATATCCTTTTTCCGGGGTGTCAGTATCTCTTTTGGGCACAGGCTTTGCCAGCTTTTAACCAACTCTGTCTGTGAAAATTGATCAGCAAATTTGTACGCAGAAAATAACTTGTTTTCATCCACAAAAAAAGTCCTGGAAAAGCCAAGCGTAGCAAGACCTGTAAAACAGGCAGAAGGACAAAAAACATCCTCTTGGACACCGGAAAAATCAGCCCATCCCCAAGGATCTATCAATACGGCAAGGGGGCCTGCTCCAAGGCTTGAAATAGCTTTTGCAACCCCACCTCTGCCTGTCCAGCCATCAACAAAAACAATGGAACGATCCGGAAAATCGCTACGCAGCCGATTTAATGCCACGGTGTCGATACCAAGTCCCACAAAAAGAGAGAGTGCTGCCCCCACTGAGCCGGGAAGCAATTGACACAGCCAGTCTGTTATGGGCACTCCGGCCCTTAAAATGGAAACAAACAAGATTTTTTCCGGATCAGGGTATTGCTGTAAAATTGAGGCGGCCAGGTGTTGGGCTGCCTTTTGTATGGCGGTGTTAGATTTAAAAGATATTTCAAGGTCTTGCCAGAATTGATCGTTCAAATCAGGCTCAGGAGAGGGGGTGGACCAAAATGTATTATTACCTGTATAGGCTTTATTCAGGGGACGAAACAGGCTCATATCACTAAATGGATGCACCTCTTCCCCAAGGTTCAGGTAAAACGACTGATCCCAGGGGAGTCCGTTCACTGATCTAAAGCCGGTGTGTGTTTCCAAATCTTTGGGCTGAGGTTCTAAATCTTTTTTTGTATAGAGGGGACTTTCAAATAAAATTCCCTTGTCCTGGGGTGTTACAGTCTTGGGAGTTGTCATTGGATTTTCTTTTGTAATCGGTAAAAATGGTTTTACGCAAATACCGTGCGCTTGAAGTTTTTCAATGACCTCAATTTCAATCTCTTTATCAATGGGGTCACAAAGAATAAAAACCGGCTCCTTGAGGTTCTCGTAGTTATACAGATAATATTTATCTGCAAAGGTCATCTTGCTGAATATAGATTTATTATCCACTTTCCACGGACTCAAAGAAATCTGTTGAAAGGAAAGACTCTCATTGGCCCACACAAGGCAGGCCGCTATGTCAACGGATTCACCGACTGTCAGAAGAGTTCCACCTGAGAATTCAACCGGAATTTTCCAAAATGCAGCATCAAGCAAATTACCTGAATTCACACCAAGAGCGGGACGTTTGGTCTGTAAATATAATTTATTATCAATAAATTTGTCAATGTAGCTGCCCTGGTTATCGGGCACAGCACCTTTGTTCATTATATCATTGAGAACCAGGGGGGTGTCTTCATTGACTCTGTTATTCTCTTTTTGAAAAATAGCCGGAATATGAACGGTGCAGCAAATATTGTTTTTTGCTGTTCTGGAGCTCAATATTGTTTTTTGTTCGCTGTTTCTAAAATCAGCAAAAGCAAATACCCGTACCCTTTCAATCTCCATATGGTTGTGCAATTGAAAAATTAAATTTAAAACAGTATTACCGCTTGTGATCTCATCTTCAACTATCCACACCTCTTTAAAATGACGGGCTGCAAGGGGGAGGACATGATCCGGGCCGTGGGAATGTATTTCATTAAAAGCAATTCCAGATATGGGTCTGCGGGTGGAATAAACAAGATGCGTGTTCATCTGTCTTTTGCTTGATTCCAAATACATTAAAAAGGCCGGAATAATTCCAGACTCAGTCAACCCTGCAATTAATATTTCATGTTTCGAAGGATTCTCCAAATCGAGATCATCAAGTAATTCCGATAACCAGCTACCATACCGGGTAAAATCAGAAGAGGAGGCTGGATGAATCTTGCCAAGACATGACAGGGTACATGCGTCTTCCCTGTGTGGGTTATTCTCTCGCTTAAGGGTATAAAAATCTTGCAAGGTATGCTTTCCTCTTGCTTAGGGGGGTTATTAGAAAATAAAACTTCCGGGCAACCTCAGCAGAGCCCCCCCCCCGATGGGCAATAGGAACCGGCCAATTGTGCCGTCTACGGTTCCGGCCGGGCCCATTGCCCGTCGGGGGGGGCGGCATAATACCATTTTCAATAAGTACCCGTGCATATATTCCTCGTAAATATTCGGCCAGCACCCCATCTTCACTCATTTGGGCCTGCTCACATAGCAATAGTATGCTACGCAGTCCCAACTAAGCGAATATGGGGCACTGGCCAAACATTTACAGTACCAAGCCGAATATTTACTATTCCTCAAAATAAAATCCATAAATATCAATGATATATGGTTGTGGAATACCGAAAAACATATGTGTGGGTACTTATTCGTTGTGTCCAGCAGGAAATACTGACCATTAAACTTGAAAGTGGGTAGTACACTGAATCATAAAATCCTTGGGGTTATTCATGAAAAAACCCTTTGAATATCAGGTGGTTTCAGTTTCGGTTATCCCCCGATAGATTTAAGATTTGGTGTAGTAGTTTTATTCCTGTGAAGCCTCTTATTGAATAATAGCTTGGATGAAATGAAGCTTTTTAGCAATGATTTCTGCAAAACCCACTTGCCCTGCTCTTGCTGCGACATAAAGAACGAACGACATATACATGGCAATAAGGAGATATGCCATGGTTTTTGTCATCTTTTTAAAGCCAAGAAAGAGGAAAAAGGTGATGATTGTCAAAATGAGCAGTAAAACTCGCAGTTCAACAATATGATCAATCATGTCCGGTGGCATGGCAATGGGGCCAAAAATTAGCGTATAGAGAAAAAGCGGTGCGCCAAGGGCAAAACAGATATCGAAAATATTGCTTCCCAATGCATTGGAGACGGCATCATCATAATTTCCTTTTTTGGCATCCTTTATGGAGAGGATCGTATCCGGTACACTGCTTGCTGCGGCAGCAAGAATAACTGCAACAAAGTATCCATGAATGCCCATGGAGATACCGATATGCTCACATGCATAAACTAAAATCCAACAGGCTATGGCAATGTAAGTAGTCGATATGAAAAGAAGTATGTAGGCACTGGTCGATTTTATTTCATCGTTTCCCAACACAGCATGGGTTAAGTCTACCTTCAGGAGGGCCATTGCTTTTGATCCTGAAAATTCTTCGTCATCATCATTTTTATCTGCCTCATCATCGTTTCCTGCCTCTGGCTGGATGTTGTTCCCGCTCCCGTTATTGAGTTTATGGCGGGTAATGATATAGATGGCATAGGCAACATAGATCATCATGAACAGAAAACCATGATACCAGTAGAGCGTATCTCCCAAAGTGGCGATGAGAATATATTCTGCAAAAATAAGGGTCAGGCCATCCCTTAAAACTACTTTTTTAGATACCTGTATGAGGGTATCCCTGTTTTTAATCAAGACTGCCAGAATAACCAATGCAGGAATTACCATGGAATTGAACACAGCACTTCCGGCAGTGGTTCCAATACCGCCGGAAAAACCGGTGGTGTCTCGAAAAAGGAATAGATAAATAAAGGTTACCCACAGCTCAGGCATTGAACTGCCCACGGCATTTATGGTGGCTCCCTTTGTTCCTTCTACCATATTTCGTCCAAGATAATCTGCAGCATCTTCAAATCCATCACAGGATTTTGCGATAAGCCAGCTTGAAAATACAGCTAAGCCAATAAAAATAAGTAATGCCAAGTTTTTTTAATCTCCGTTTTTAAAAAATAAGAGCCTGATTTGGCATCCTTCATAAGTACCCGAGCATATATTCCTCAAGATAAAACCCAGAGATATCAATGATATATATCCATGGAATGCTGAAAAACATATGTTTGGGTACTTATCATCCCAAAAATACTCTACAGTTTTGAAAGGATGAACACCGGAAAACGGGCAATCCTCTTGTTAAACTGTAAAGCAGGCATGAAGGATGTCTCTGATTCTATTAAAAATATTTGGCATCCTTCATATCATTTCAAAAGTGCTTTACACTTTTGGAGGAATAACTCCGGAAACATGGGGTTATTACCCCAACAAGTGTAAACTGGCAAATTAAGGATGCCAAATATTTATATATTCAGTCAGATTCTTATCACAACAAAATGTGTTGTATTAAAATTATTTCGATCCTTTTTTCCAGCTAAATCCAAAGCCAAAATGTTTATCAGCATCAGGATGTCCTGAAAAATAAAGCTCTTCTTTCTTAAGGTCAAGGGCAGTTCCTGTGTTTTTAAAACTACACACGGAACAGAAGGTGTATTTTGGATCTGGTGCATCCAGCTTGATATACACCTCATTGCCCTTTTGATCAGTGACCGTGATTCTCCCATTTACAGTTGTAAAATCCTTTGCACCCTTGTAAATCATAGCAAAAATCATAACAAAATCAATTAGCTCAGGCTTATATATCCTTAAATTTTCACCTGTGGCGCTGCTTCCGCTGCGATCATCCTTGTCCAAAAGAATATAGGGTGGTTGATGGCTGTTGCCAAAAAAGTTTCCCAATGGCTGGATGACGCCCTTATTTCCATCTTTAAGGCGAAACATGCAGCCTAAATCCAAATCCGGAGGGGCATTTGAACCCAAAAAAGAGAATTTTTTAGATTGAGGCGCATCCCAGTTCAAATTAATATGTATGATATTATTAGCGTTGGCAGATTTTTCAAGGGAGATTGATTTTTTATCTCCTTTTTTCTTGAGTGTTACCTTGCTAAGACTGACTTTTGCATTAAGTGATGGCGACGGCTTTGAAGGTGAAGATTGTGCTTTAGATGAAGACGGTGGAGTTGGAGGAGATGAAGACGGTGGGGGCGGATTGGGTCTGGATGAAGACGGCGGAATTGGAGATGGTGGTTTCTGTGCAGATTCCTCCCCACCAAAATGTTTCAACAATGCACTTAGTCCTTCGTTGAACCCTTGTGCTATAGCCGCAAAACGCCATTGCCCTTTTAAATAAATTTCAGCTATAATGAGTGCTTTTTCCTGATTCAGATTGCCTTTGTCAAATTCAAATTGAGATACAATTCCGGTATGATCGCTAAGGGTAATCGCTCCGGTTCCCAGATCTTTCATGGTTCCAGATCCATCAATGGTGGCTGTAAATACAAGTTTTTGTATGGTCAGGGGAAGCTTTTTTATATCTACTTGAAAGGTATGACTATTTTGGCGGGTATCATTTATAATGCTGATCGCACCACATGGAGATTGTTTCTGATTATAAAAAATCATATATTGATCATCAGAAAGCTGATTGTGAGCATCAACGCCAAAGCAGCTAATATCGACGGAGATGGGGTGTGTATTTGTAAAAGATAAATTTATATCAACTTTTAAAAGAAGGTCATTGGTTAATTCGCCCAGTTTAACCCTTTGACCTTGAACAATTGTCTTCATTTAAACAATCCTCTCGTTTTAGATATTTGACTGATATCTGAATCAGGAGATTCAGGCTCTAAATTAATTGAAAATAATTTAATAAAGACAAACACAATGCAGCATATCCTGCTGAAATCACATCATCAAAAACAATTCCGGTGGAGCCTTCTATATTTTTGTCCACATAGCTTGCCGGAAAAACTTTGATAATATCAAGTATCCTGAATAAAATAAATCCCCAAAGTGCGGTGGTGGCAAAATCATGGGTTCCATAAAACAGGGGAACACATAAAAATCCGATGATTTCATCAAGAACAAATTGGGATGGATCCTTGGACTTCCAGTATTGTGTGGCCCAGGGTGTCAAGTAATAGTTGAGCAACACAATCAGAAAGACCGATACAAACAAGCCCATCCAGAGGAATTCAGGTGGCAAAAATTTCCAGAGTAGATAATAAAGTGCAATTCCGGGAAGCGCACCAAAGGTTCCTGGCATAAAAGGTAGATACCCCAAATAACAGGCGGAACCTGACAGAATTTTTAATTTTTCTCCATTTAGAGTCATTTTTTTGTTCATAGTATTGCGTTTATTCCTTTTTTTTATAACTGCCACGGGTAGAGCGTATTCGGCCTTGGCCTGCCCACAACGAAGCATGAAAGAATATTAAAGGGTGTTGAAAATTATTTTTAAAATATTAATTATTTCAAGGTGTTATGACTAAAAACATCAAAAAACTAACATCGCTATAAATACTTGATTTTATTATCTAAAATAGCAATCGTTTCAACACCCTTTATTAGAGATGCCTACTCTTTCATATGAAAAAAATATACATGGCAGTAAGCGGCTACCACACCTATAAAAGGCGCATTTCCATTTTTTCGACATGATAGTATACCCCATTGATTTGCTTGAATTGATACTAAAATAATTCGAGATTTATATTGTTACAAATCAAAGTGCTATAGGTTCAAACGGGAAAATGGGAATGCGCCCCTTTAAATTGATATTGTCGGCTCTGTGCCGGTTCGCATTATGGATAGGAATCTGAACCATACAATGCCCAACAAATTTAACCCACTATATGTTGTGGTTTGTTTTAATATCTATGAAGCATTTATACCAAACTGACTACAGGCTGCTGCCAGGCCGCCTGCATAACCCTGCCCAACTGCCGTAAATCTCCACTCTCCGGTTTTATAATACACTTCACCAAAAATTATGGCGGTTTCCATTGAGTAGTCTTCGGTCAAATCAAACCGGACGATTTCCCTATTATCATCCTGGTTGACAATGCGGATAAAGGCATTGTTCACCTGCCCAAAGTTTTGTTTTCGGGCTTCGGCGTCATGGATGGTGACAACAACTGATATTTTTACGACATCTGGAGCTTCGGTTTCCATTTGTTTTAGGTTAATTTTGACCATTTCATCGTCACCATCACCACCGCCGGTCAAATTATCACCCATATGTTCAACGGCACCGTTAACTGCCTTTAAATTACTATAAAAGACAAAATCCTGGTCAGTGCGAACCTTACCCGTTTCATTCAGTAGAAAGACCGATGCATCAAGATCGTACTCAGAGCCATCTGTTGCTCTTTCATCCCATCCAAGCCCAATTTGAATTTTAGATAACCCAGGAGCTTCCTTAGATAAGGATAAACGTCCACCTTTGCTTAGTGATATAGCCATTGGTATTCTCCTTTTAATTCCTTGATAACGAATTTATACAAAATCGGATAAACACCCCCTGGGTCTTCAGCTCAGGGGGTGTTGACGCTGAATTTGGAATCCTTCACTTGCAATTATTTACCCATTGACATCTTCTGAATATGTCGCCCTTTTTTTAAAGGACTCTTTGACAGTGTGCCACTAAATATTGATCCCAAATTGTTTGCAGGTTGCTGGCATACCGCCTTCATAGCCCTGACCCACTGCTGTAAATCTCCATTCTCCATTTTTAAGGTAGACTTCACCAAAAATCATGGCTGTTTCCATGGAATAATCTTCCGTCAAATCAAACCGGACGATTTCTTTGTTATCATCCTGGTTGACAATGCGGATAAAGGCATTGTTCACTTGTCCAAAGTTCTGTTTTCTGGCTTCGGCTTCATGAATGGTGACAACAAATGAAATTTTAACAAGACCTGGATCTTCAGTTTCCAACTGTTTCAGATTGAGATTGACAACTTCATCATCACCCTCACCTTCGCCAGTCAAATTGTCACCCATATGTTCAACTGCGCCATTAATTGCCTTGAGATTATTGTAATAGACAAAATCACTGTCACTGCGTACTTTACCCGCTTCATCTAACAGAAAAGCAGATGCATCAAGGTCAAAATCTGCACCGTCAGTTGCTCTTTGATCCCATCCCAGTCCCACCTGAATTTTAGATAATCCAGGCGCTTCTTTTGATAATGAAACCCGTCCACCTTTGCTCAAAGATACAGCCATTTGTTATCTCCTTTAGTTAAAGTTACAATATGTTGTGCTTTGTTAAAACCATTATTGGTATATACGCTTGTTTTATGAACACGTTTTTAGTTTTTGTAACAGCCTATCGAATGACTGTGCTATCCTATCACAGACTTCTTTGAACATGTCTTTTTTTCTAATTTTTTTTTATATGAAAATGAAGTGTCAAAGTAGCCTCAGCAGAGCCCCCCCCCCCCGATGGGTAATAGGAACCGGCCAATTGGGCCGTCTACGGTCCCGGGCCGGGCCCATTGCCCCTC
>CAYSSE010000114.1:0-12364 GCA_964433355.1 uncultured Desulfocicer sp. | reverse complement strand
CCTCCAATGTCTCGTTTAGATCAAGCACCTTGGGGGTTACGGTCTGTTTACGGGCAAAAGCCAGAAGTTGCCGGGTCAGGTCAGCGGAGCGTTCACCGGCTTTTTTTATTTGTTCCAAGTTATTGTAAAGCGGTTGTGACGAATCCACATCATCCATTGCTATAGCCGCATAACCGATAATCACGCTCAGCATATTGTTGAAATCGTGGGCCACTCCACCCGCCAGTCGCCCCACAGCTTCCATCTTTTGAGCCTGTCGCAGTTGCGCCTCAAGAGTCTTCCTTTCCTCATCGGCCCGCTTGCTTTCAGTCATGTCTCTGAACTCCACAACCCTTACATTTTTTTCCTTATAAGGGATAATTCTGGCTTCCAATCTAAGTGGATATAAATCACCGTTTTTACGAGCACCCTTAGCTTCATAAGGCTTTTCATAACCGGTATTAATGTTTTGGATTACCCGATCACGCGTGTCGTCGGAAATAAGATCTAACCCATTCATTCCAATCAGTTCATCGTAATCATAGCCGGTGATCTGCGACAGACCCTTGTTGCATTCAAGAATGACCCCTTTGTCATGGATGGTAATCCCCCCGAAAGAGGCATTATGAAGTGCTTTAAAACGTTCTTCGCTCTCTTTGAGTTCCTGGTTTTGTTTTTCAATTCTGTTAAAACTTTTTTTGAGGTTGTGACTCATTAGATCGAAATTCTTGATCAAATCTCCAATTTCATCCTGCCGTGGCTTAATATCAACAGTTGTGAATTTTTTTCGAGCAATAGATGCAGCTACTTGAGATAAATTGATGACCGGGGTGATAAAAAACAAAAAAAGAAAGATATTAAGCGACAGCGCCACAAGTAATATCACAATAGTAAAAACAATACATAATTTTATAGTTGTATTCGTTAATTCCTGTTTAAGGTCATCAAGATATAATCCCAACTCCACCTTCCCCAGATAATTGTTTTCCCTGTCCAATATAGGCTGTTCCAAAATCAATATATTCGTCCCTGTCTTACGTTCCTTTTTCAAGGCAGTCGCTTCAACAGTGCTTTTCTGAATCAGGGAATTTTCTTGGGTGTCATAGACTTCACAGAATGCTACCCCATGGGTCTGTTCAACGGTAATACACAACTCTTCCAAATATAGATAATTATAGAACCGAATCGCATCAATACTGTTTTTTTCTATTATCGTCATAATTTGCTTGCCGTTATTGTGCAAACTATTCAGAAGTTGCAGTCGTTGATCAAGCAGAATGCTATAACCCAGGCCAACAAATAAAACGAGTACGATCAAAACAACACCAAAGGTTATTTTGAAACGGATTTTATGGTAAAATTTCATATTCTCCCTTACAAAAACATACGAATATAGCCTATTTTACAGTATTCTCCCCTTTCAGCCCTTAGAGATGGCTTGGGGCGAGATCTTGAGCAGGCTCTTTTTCCCGGGTTAATCTAAAAAGGGCAGACTCAAATCATATCAACGATTCATCAGATAATTAGTGATTTTTATCTCTCCTGATATAATTTTTGACTGAATGGTGTCTAAATATTCTCTGACGGTGGCAGGAATAAGATGTTGGGTGAATTTCATTTCTGTCAAGCTGATGAAACCGTCCTTGAGGCCATATACCTTGCTTCCAGATTGAAAATTACCGTCTAAAAAATTTTTAATTTCTTTATAGGTCGAGCGATCCAGACGTTTTAACATACTGGTGAGCACGTAACCTTTTGCCATTGCGTCCTGATCATAGTCAACACCAATCACGAATTTTTTCTGATTTTTCGCCTCTTGTATAATCCCATTTCCTGATAGCGATGCTACATTATAGATAATATCCACATCCTGGCTATACATTTTTTTAGCCATGCTTCGTCCCTTTTCTGGGTTTGTAAATCCCGAGTAATCAGGTTTTTTTGTAATAAAAACGTGTTTAACCTCCCCCTTGGGGTTTGAATAATGGACGCCCTCTTTATATCCCACAAGATAAGCTCTCAAGGGGGGCACATCCACCCCGCCAATAAATCCTACTTTTCCCGTTTTGGTTATTCTTCCGGCCAAAGCGCCAACCAAAAAACTACCTTCATGTTGTGCAAAATTTGGAGCTGATACATTGGGCATATTGTTAATTGAACCCGCATCATTTATTATGAACAAGGTGTGGGGGTAACGTTGGGCAAATTTTTTCCCGGGTTCAGAAAATTGGTAGCCACTGCATACGATGAGGTCAGCTTTCTGATCAATCAAGTTTTGAAATGCCTTCTCAATGGATTTAACATCATTATTATCAGGTCGTTGGGTTAACACTTTAAATTTGTATTCACGTTGAATTTTGAATAATCCACTGGAAGTAATGCTATTATAAGGATCGTTGATTGTGCTTCCTTTTACTAACCCTGTCATGAAGCCTATTGTTGGTGTTTTAGCGTTAGAGGGGGCCGCCATGACCAAAAAAACTATTATGAAAATCCATTTTTTCATGGTTCGAATCCGTATCATTAAGTACCCATGCATATGTTTTTCGGTATTTCACAGAGATATACCATTTATATTTATGAGTTTTATTTTGAAGAATATATGCTCGGGTACTTATCTACCCGTAACGGTTATATGCACAACGGCATATCTGGATTAGCAAATGGTTTAAAACTATATTAAAAAGAATAATGGGGCTTCGCAAATTAGTATTATTTGGATAAATTGTGTGCGCAAGTCTCAATATTTACGCATTGAGAATTGTGAATTTTCACACAAATCCCCAAATCCCTTATGAAACAAAACAATTTAACATATAGTAAAAAGGTATAATTGCCAAGGCTTAAATTTACTCAATAAGCCCGGGCAGTCACAAAAAGGAGCTCAAAAAGGGACAAAGCAAAAAGGGGACAGATCTATTTTTTTGTTTGTTCAGGGGGCAGGGAGATTATATTTTTGATTTTGTTTGGCTGTTGTCTTTATGGTTTCTATAACTGCCACGGGCAGACCGTATTCTGGCCTTGGCCTGCCCACAACGAAGTGTAAAAGAATGTTAGAAGTGTCTACTCTTTCATATAAAAAATAAAGGGGCCGTGGTAAACGTATCCAACCAAAGTAAAAAAAAATCCCAATGGCACTCAAGCTATTGGGATTTTTTTCTTAAACCTCTTTCTTACCAACAATCTTATCGAAGAAAATGACCTGATCCGGGCCAATTTATCTGAACTCACGAGCCAACATGGGTTAGAAATCAGTAAAATTATCATCCTCGTCAAAAGGGATCACCTGATTTGCCTTGAGTTCCTTTGGACTATGCCTCAACATTTTACCTGTTTGGCGTTGAATCGTTCGGGAAGTGCTGCTGATGGTTCTCATATGTTTGGGGCGGGTGTTCGGGTGGTTAAACCCTTTGCTCTGGTTGCGCGTTCCCGTAACAATCAAGATAAGCTCTTGTACATAGTCTTTGAGTTGTTCTGCCTGGGCGCTCATCTCTTCGGATGCAGACGCGGACTCTTCGGCGTTGGCTGCATTTTGCTGAACCACCTTATCCATTTCGGTAATAGCAATGTTGACCTGGCTGATCCCATTGGATTGCTCCTGGGAGGCTTGACTGATTTCAGATACCAGATTGGCGACTTTTGCCGTGCTGTCTGCCACATTGACAAAGGCTTCATTGGTGGTGGATACCAGAGCCGACCCATCCTTGACTTTTTTAACGGTTCCCTCGATGAGTTCCGAGGTGTTTTTGGCTGCTTCAGCAGCTCTCATGGCCAGATTTCTTACCTCATCTGCCACCACAGCAAAACCAGCTCCGGCTTCACCGGCCCGGGCAGCTTCCACAGCGGCATTCAGGGCTAAAAGATTAGTCTGAAATGCAATTTCATCAATGGTTTTAATAATTTTAAAGGTGTCTTCACTGGCCTTTGAAATTTCTTTCATGGATTTGGTTAAATCGTGCATGGAGGTGTTAGCAGTGTTCACCACGCTACCAGCTTCTTTCATGAGGCCATTGGCAATACCCGCGTTTTCTGCATTGCTTTTGGTCATGGAGGACATCTCTTCCATGGACGAAGAGGTCTCTTCAATGGAGGCTGCCTGTTCAGAAGACCCTTCTGCCAGGGACTGGCTGGCAGAGGAAACCTGGCCCGAAGCCGATGCAACTTGCTCAGATCCTTCATTTAGACCTTCAATAATACGATTGATTGGCTTTGTTATGCTGCGGGTCATAAAAAATGCCACAAGTATACCCACCACAAGGGCGATGATCAATCCGATCATCATAATGGTGGAGGCAAGGGAAAGGGAGATCATGCTCTCTTGGGCAACTTTATGTGTATATTCCATGCCTGCCTGGGCCATGGCATTACAGGCATTGGTGACTGTATCTCCTGCAATGGTTCTTTCTACTGCCACTTTTTCCCGGGCAACCCAGTTATCAAGGAAGTCGATCATGGCCTGTTTGTAAGAAATCCCCGACGTTTTGATCTCATCAATTTCCTTGAGTTCTCCGGCAAGGTGGGTGATTTGTTTCAGTGCTTCAATCTTTTCATTGACTTTTGAAAAATGTTCCATAGCCTGTTTCATTATTTCAGGGCTGCGCAGAGCCTGGGCTTTAAAAGCCCCGATTCTGGCCTCATTTCCAAGATCAATGATATTGTTGGTCAAGGTTATTTTGGATAATATTTTAAGCATCTCTTTGCTGTTTTCTTCCTTTCCGGACTTGACCTCCTTTATCAACTTTTCATTTTCATCAGCCAAAAAAACGTTGCTGCTTTTCATATATTTCGCTGCTGATGCATACAATGTTGTTCTATTGACTGCTATTTTTGTAGTAAGATCAACGGTTTTTTGAACCAATCCTTCATACGCATCAAGAGCTTTGGTGGCGTTCTGGAGCTGATTCCCCAGTTCTTTTAAGTGGGGTGATGCAGCCTGAAGGGTGCGACCTTTTTCCAGAGCTGCATGCATGTCTTTGAGGTTTTTCTGGGCTTTTTTATAGAATGTTTCCTCTTCTGTAAATCCATACCCCCTTATTTCATACATCACACCATTGGCTGCTTCTTCTATATGCATGGCCACATCCACCTCCGGCACATACTCTCTGGCCAGTTTGGTGGTTTGATTTTCCACTTTATTCATATTCCAGATGGCCATGGAACCCAGTGCTATGGCAATTATTATTAAAAGAGCAAAACCTGACGCAATTTTTAAACCTAAACTAAAATTTTTCATGAGAATCCTTAATTTTACTAAATTTTTTTATACAAAAAAATAGGCATACCTAACATTTTTTCATGCTTCGTTATGGTCAGGCCGGAGCCAAAATACAGGGGCGTATTCCTATTTTCTCGGCCTATCATATAACCCATTGATTTCATTAAGCCACCATCCATTGTTACAAAATAAAATATCTTGATAAATCAAAGAGTTGAATCTCCAACCGGGAAAATGGGAATGCGCCCTGTGGGTTTTTATATTCTTGAGTTATATAGTTTGTCTTGTGATAGCATTGGTTAATGACTTTTTAAAAGACGCTTCCAATGGCAACAACTCTTCCAATGTCTTTTATGTCATATTGGTTGTATTTGTTTTCATCTATTTAAAATGCAATAAGGGCTTGCACAATTCATGTTATTGGGTTTAGTATGAAAAGTAAAAATTAAAACCTTATTTTTTGTATCCCTCTGAGATCTATAAGTCAAGAAGGTTTTGTGTTATTGCTCACTATTGTTTTATGGGCTTGCTCACAGCCTCTGTCACCCTTAAAAAAAGACTGTTTGTTCTGTGTCAGAATAGGAAGACAATGGCTCAGACCGGGAGCAGTAAGACTTTTCAAACAAGACGCAGGGGCAACTTAAAAGCAGAGCATGAAGGAGACAAAGGAGTCATTTGATGGACGATGAACAAACGATTAAAAATACTCCAAAAACTAAATGGAAGTTTGTCTTGCTGATAACATTGGTTATTTTTGGAGTGCTTTTGGTCTGGTGGACAACACAGCGGATAGACAAACATCACAATCCCAATGGCACCCATTTCCACCACGAGGTCAGGCATATGAATCTTGACGGCCGGGATTGGTACCTTTCTCTCATACCCATATGGGATGCGTCAGGCAAAGAGGTGAGTGACCTGCTGACCATGCTTGACATCACAGCCGGCAAAGTGGCATTTAGGCAACTGATGGTTTTGTGCGGGACGGTTTACGCAATTGTGTTGGCGCTGATGCTGGCATTTGTCTTTGTGCTGCTACGCCGTACGAATGGGGCAATGGCCTTGCAGCGGACAAAACTCATAGAAAACGACAGTAACTTTCGTACTTTTTTCAATTCCATCAACGATTTCCTGTTTGTTGTGGACGAACAGGGCAATATGCTCAATGTAAACGAAACTGTTACCCGCAGACTGGAATACTCGGAAAATGACCTCATCGGGCATAACGTATTGATGGTGCATCCCGAGGATGGGCGGGCCGAAGCGGTAAGGATCGTGAAAGAAATGATTGCAGGAACCGCCGATTTCTGCCCTGTTTCCCTTATTACTAAATCCGGCCAACTTATCCAGGTGGAAACCCGTGTTTATCCAGGTTCCTGGAACAACAAGCCTGCCTTATTCGGTGTGGCAAAGGATATTACACGGATCAAAAAAACCGAAGCAGACCTTCTCCGCTCCGAGCAGAACCAGCGAATCCTGCTCGACAATATCCAAACCCAGATTTGGTATTTGACCGATGAAACCACCTATGGCACCCTCAACAAGGCCCATGCCGATTTCAACGGAGTCAAAATTGAAGAGCTGGCATTTAAGAGCCTCTACGATATTTTCCCCAAAGAAAATGCAAATGCATGCAGGCAATCGAATATCGAGGTATTCAGCACCAAAAAGACTGTTCGCACCGAAGAGTGGATGCCTGATGTTTCCGGTGAGCAAAAGTTGATTTCGATCATCAAAACTCCGAAACTTCGAGACGACGGGACTGTTGAGTATGTGGTCTGCTCGGCAGAAGACATCACCGAGCGCAAACACTCAGAAAAATCACTAAAAGATAGTGAAAGGCGCTTATCTGCTTTTTCAGAAATCATTGGAGAAGCTATCTTTTTTTCAGAAAAGGGTATCTTTATTGAGGCAAATGAAAGTGCAAAAAGAATGTTTGGTTATTCTTTTGACGAAATGATTGGAAAATTTGGAACTGATTGTATTGCTCAGGAGAGCAGGGAATTAGTTAAAAATAATATGCTTTCAGGATATGAGAAACCCTATGATGTACTTGCAGTTAAAAAAGATGGTTCGAAATTTTGGTGTGAAATTCGCGGAATGAATTTCAATTATCAAGATAAAGATATCAGAGTTACTTCTTTTATAGATATAAGCGTAAGAAAAAAAATAGAAGAACAACTTAAAAAAGCCAAAGAGCAGGCGGAACTTGCCAATATGGCTAAAAGTGAATTTCTGGCAAATATGAGCCATGAAATCCGTACCCCCATGAACGGTGTTATCGGAATGACGGGCCTGCTTTTGGATACCCGATTAACCGATGAGCAGCGCCGGTATGCCAAGACAGTTCAAGTAAGTGGCGAATCTCTTCTATGGCTTTTAAACGACATTTTGGATTTTTCAAAGATTGAGGCAGGGAAGCTGGATCTTGAAATATTGGAATTTGATCTACAGGTTCTTTTAGATGATTTTGCAGCAACCCTTGCCCTGAAAGCCCACGAAAAAGGACTTGAATTTATCTGTGCCGCAGATCTCAACGTACCATCGCTGCTGCGGGGAGATCCCGGACGGTTGCGTCAGATCCTCACCAACCTTGCTGGCAACGCTGTCAAATTTACTCACAAGGGGGAAGTAGTCGTTCGTGTGGCAGTTGAATCTGAAACCGAAAAGAACGTACTGCTTCGTTTTTTTATCAAAGATACTGGCATTGGTATCCCAAAAGAAAAACAGGGGATACTCTTTAACAAATTCACCCAGGCCGATACATCCATCACCAGACAATATGGAGGCACGGGACTGGGACTTGCAATTTCCAAACAGCTGGCAGAACTGATGGGCGGGCAGGCAGGTGTTGACAGTGAAGACGGTGCAGGCTCAAATTTCTGGTTTACGGCTTATCTGGAAAAGCAGACCGGTATTAAAAAAGAAATTGATCCCCTGCCTGATTTAAACAATATCAGGGTTCTGATCGTAGATGATAATGCAACCAATTGTGAAATTCTCAGCATCCGTCTGACCTCCTGGGGAATGCGCACGACAGCTGTTCACAGCGGTTCTGCGGCACTCCTGTTGCTCCTACAGGCAGTAGAAGAAAAAGATCCTTATCGGTTAGCAGTGATTGATAGGCAAATGCCTGAGATGGGTGGGAAGACGCTTGGTCGGAAAATCAAGTCAGACAAGCGCCTGTCAAAAACCCTGATGGTGATGTTGACTTCCCTTGGAACCCGGGGGGATGCACAGCAGTTTTCCAATATAGGGTTTTCAACCTATTTGACCAAGCCGGTGAGTATCCAGGAACTCAATGCTGCCCTTTGTATGACATTGTTGCATCCGGAGGGTAAAGAGCAGACAACGTCCTCCATTATTACAGGCCACACAGCCAGGGAAAGGCTGAGCCGGTTTAGCGGCAGAAAAGCACGCATCCTGTTGGCCGAGGACAATATCACCAACCAGAAGGTCGCACTTGGAATTTTAAAAAAAATAGGAGTGACTGCCGATGCGGTGGCCAACGGTGCCGAAGCGCTCAAAGCACTTGAAACCATCCCCTATGACCTTGTCCTCATGGATATACAGATGCCGGAGATGAACGGGTTGGAGGCCACCCGAAAAATTCGGCATACAAACTCTTCCATTAATAGCCAGGATATCCCTATTATTGCAATGACTGCCAATGCAATGCAGGAAGATCGTGACCATTGTCTGAACGCCGGTATGAATGATTATATATCCAAACCTGTGAGACCTCATGATCTGGCAAAACTCCTGGAAAAATGGCTCATGCCCCTAAAAGGAAATGATACACACTCATCTGATGATATCGCTGAAAATAGGATTTCATCCCTGACAGTGTTTGACCAAGAGGCTTTGCTCACTCACCTGATGGATGATGAAAAATTGTTAGAGATAGTTATTACCACGTTTTTAGAGGATCTGCCCAGGCAAATGGTTGATATTAGAAATTCCGTGTCCCAGAACCATGCTGCTATAGTGGGATCTCAGGCCCATAAATTAAAGGGGGCAGCAGCCACTGTGGGAGGGAAGGCGCTCAGCTCGGTGGCCCGTCAAATGGAAGAAGCAGGCAAAGCCGGTAATATGATTAAATTAAAAGAGCTAATATCAGATTTGGAATTTGAATCAGACAGGTTGAAAAAGGCCATGAAGATCACAAAAAATCAGGAGAGGATAAAATGAAAATTTTAATTGCCGAGGATGATCTTACCACCCGGGTCGTGCTTCAATTACTTCTGACCAAGTGGGGGTATGAGGTGACCGGCACAGACAATGGTGAAGAAGCATATGCCATATTCCAGGAAGAGGGTGCGCCCAGTCTTGCTCTACTGGACTGGGAAATGCCGGGATTGGACGGTGCGGCTTTATGCAAACGCCTTCGGGAACAGAACCACAAAAAACCATTGTATTTGATTCTGTTGACTTCCAGAGGGGGCCGAAAGGACATTGCCCAGGGGCTTGCTGCAGGTGCAGATGATTATATTTCAAAACCCTACGACAATACGGAACTTCAGGCCAGGATTGGGGTTGGAAAGCGTGTTATTCGGCTCCAAAATCAGATGCTGGAACAGGAAAAACTCAGAGGAGTTCTGGAGATGGCCGGGGCGATCTGTCATGAGTTGAACCAGCCATTGCAAGTGGTCATGGGATTTGCAGAAATTCTTTTACTGGATTTAAAAACAGATGATCCAAATTATAACACGGCCCAAAAGATTAAAATAGGCATGGATCGTATCGGTGCTTTAACCAGAAAAATGATGAAGATTACCCGTTACCAATCCAAGCCGTACCTGAAAAGTAAAATTATTGATATAGATCACTCTTCTGGGGATATATGATTTTGCCTGCTTAAAGAAATCTAATGAGTGTACCCTTAATCCGTGATGATCTGGTAATATTTATAGCGTCAATGGTAAATATTCGGTCTGGCAATGTAAATGTCTGGCCAGTAACCCACATTCGTTTGTTTGGGGTTGCGTAGCATACGAATGGTATGTGAGCAGGGCCAAATAGGCAAATATGAAGTGCTGGCCGAATATTTACCGTCAATGAAGACTTTAATTTGTTCTCACCGGTGATTTTTTGGGGACTGGCAGCGGTTCTTTACGATTTGCTGATATTCGGTTTCTTTTTCTTTGGAGCTGCTTTTTTTTGGGGTGCAGACTTGCTGACAGCGATTCAGGAGGTCAATAATGTATTTCCCTTTTTTTTCGAATCCATAATGTTTCGAATGGTGTTTGCCAGCTCATCCATGAACACTGGCTTCATAAGGAACCCCCTGACACCGAGATCCTCTGCTGTTTTTCCAATTATAATCTCGCTGAATCCCGTACAAAGTAAAATTGGTATATCTGGCCGTATGTTGATCAGTTCGGAAGCCAGCCTGTCACCGTTGAGGCTCGGCATTGATATATCTGAAATCACAAGATCAAACTCCCGGGGAGCGGTCCGAAACATCTCAAGGGCTTCAATGCTGTTGGTCAGTGAGGTGACCTTATAGCCCAGTCGTTCCAGAATTGTGCGTTCCAGATTAATAATGGCTTCCTCATCGTCCACAAGGAGAATCCTTTCATTTCCACCGGGAATGGTTGACATCGGATTGTGAACGCTTTCTTCTTTAAATGAGTTGTCTTCTTCTGGAAAAAAGACCCTAAATTCAGTCCCCTTTCCAGGTTCACTATATACTTTGATGGTACCACCCATTTCTGCAACAATTCCGTGGACGGTGGATAGACCCAGCCCTGTGCCTTTGCCCTTTGCCTTGGTGGTAAAAAAAGGATCAAAAATTTTTTCAATTATATTTGTTGGTATGCCCACACCGGTGTCACTTAATATCAGGCATACATATTTACCGGGCTTCATTTCTGGATTTGTCAGATCCATTTCTCCAAATTGAACTTTTTTCACACTTATGGCCAGCACCCCACCGTTTTTTTCCATGGCATGATATGCGTTGGTGGATAGATTCATAACAATCTGATGTATTTGCGTGGTGTCAGCCTTTACAGTACCACAGGTATTATCGATATTTCGTTTGATTTGAATGCTATGGGAAATTGTAGCTCTTAAAAGTTTTAAGGCATCCACAACAACATCTTGTAATCTAATACTTTTTAACTCGATGGGTTCCTGTCGAGAAAACGTAAGAATCTGTTTTACGAGTTCCGTGGCCCGTTGTGCAGCAGAATAAATTTCTTCAACACTTTTTCTGAATGGATTGTTTTCGGACATATCCATGAGTAAAATTTCCGAATGGCCAAAAATAGGGGAAAGAATATTGTTGAAATCATGGGCAATACCGCCTGCAAGTGTTCCCATTGCTTCCATTTTCTGGGATTGTCTCAGTTGATTTAACAGTCTTTCCCTTTCCGCTTCTGATTCCTTTATGGGCCTCAAATCAATATCAATGCAGAACATCTCTTTTCCGGATTGTGTTTCGTTCATTACATGGGAGGAAAAAACAGGAACATTATTTCCAAACTTGTCCACAAGTATCAGTTCTCCAGCCGGTATTTTTTCGCCTTGATCAAGCCAACATCCATGGAGTTGTACAACCACATCTTTCATTTCTGAAGGTATTATGAGGTCTTCAAGCTTTTTCCCCAATGCTTCTTTTTCGCTATAGCCATATAGTTTTTCGCTGTATGGATTCCAGAAGGTAACTCGTCTTTGTTCATCATACCCCTGGATGGATATTTCTGTCACATCCTCCATTATTTGCCGAAATCGTTGTTCGCTGTCTTTTAAATCGTTGTTGATTTTTATGTCTTTTGTAACATTGCGGGCACACCCAACAGTTCCGATGATTTTTCCTGATTTGCTATAAAAAGGTGCTTTGTGAACATCAAGGGCCAGGTATTTTCCCCTGACCAGCCCATCTTCCAAAAAACGACCGGATTTATGGCTCTTTTTGACGATATCGTCTGAATTTATACAGATTTCACCAAAGGTGTGTTCAAACTTTTTTTTTCTTTCACGGTCAGCAAAAAACAGATCGCTTCTTCCCAAGGGTTCAATGGTTGATTTAGCATGCAGTAAATTATCACACATGGATTGATTTACAAAAAGAAACCTATCCTTAATATCCTTTGCCCAGATCATATCTGGAACATTATCCAGCATGAGACGTGAAACAGCTCCTATCTCCTGATAATCTTTTTT
>CAYSSE010000113.1:0-12432 GCA_964433355.1 uncultured Desulfocicer sp. | reverse complement strand
AAATGCCGGGCATGAACGGCATAGAAACCTGGAAAAAGATTAAGGAAATCAATGGGCAATCCAAACTGCCTAAAATTATAATCCTTACAGCCTACGTTATGGAAAATGGGCTGAACAGGGCAAAGAATGACGGCATACAAGACATCCTTATGAAGCCTGTAAGCCAGTCCGTCCTGTTTGATGCAATCCTCAATGTATTTGCCCATGGCCCCAGGCATGAAGCCCCGACACTCACAAAAAAAATTGATGGTCTGGGTGGGGCAAAGATTCTTGTTGTTGAAGATAATAAATTTAATCAGGCACTCCTAAAAGGAATTCTTGAGCAGGGTAATTTTCAAGTTGAGATGGCAAATGACGGCGTCCAGGCCATCGAAAAACTAACTGCAGATCAAAGCTATGATCTGGTGCTCATGGATCTTCAAATGCCGAACCTTGATGGATACAAGGCAACAAAAAAATTACGAGAAAATCCGGCATTTGCAAGCCTTCCTATTATTGCACTTAGTGCGGATGCCATGAAGGGAACCCGGGAACAGGTTCTACAGGCGGGCATGAATGATTATATGACAAAACCCATTGACACGGAAAAGCTGTTCAGTTTAATTGACAAATGGGTCCCAAAATGAGGACAGACCCCCATTAAATTTCAGGAAAAACAAGGAAAATTTTTGGCATCCTTCATATGACTTCAAAGGTACTTTACAGTCTTTTGTGAAAAGCCCCTGGAAATGGAGAATGATCAAAAAAAGTGTAAAGCATTTTTGAAGGATGCCAAAAATACATCAAGATTAAGACGCGCCAAGGCGATCGTCGTCAATTAAGGTGGACATGGTCAATAAATGTTGACGCAATGCGTTGACGTTGCCTGGCAAAATAGCACACCGCTTTTCGTTTGCTGGTTTTTTTCTGTCAGCCGCCAACCCTCCAATTGGTGCCCCCCCCTCACTTTTAACAATACCTTCGCCAAGTTCAAAATCGATTTGAAATTTGGTAATCAAAATACCATATGTTGTGTCAATGTGGTAATGAAATTACAACATGTAGATTGATATTCAAGCTAAAATAAAATTGGCGAAGGTATTGTTAAAAACCGCCTGTTTTAAATCAAAATTAGATCCTGCCCCTCTCCATGGTATGAACTTTGCTACTCTTAACCCCGAATCATGGCATTCAATGTACATTAATCGCGACAAAGGACTTTCGGATACAACATCAGTGCCTGTGGAATTTATTTTTCAGTTTGAATTCCATGGTTTTTGTGTACCTCCCCAGGCACATTCGGTGTTAAGAAACGGGCTTGATTCCGCTTTGGCTGACTGAAACTTGAAGCTAAGAGGGGATGAAAACCCAAACACTTTTACTCAAATGGAGAAATGGTTCATGGACAAAAAAATGTTTTTGAAGAGATGTGTGGGCACAATGGCTCTGGCCGTCGGCATGATATGTTTAGGTTCCGGGCCGTCAGCCATTGCATCGGATCAGGTGGTGAAAATAGGAAATATTATTCCCCTGTCTGGACCCTCTGCCACTGTGGGTGAACAGGGAAAAAATGCAAGGGAAATGGCGGTGGCCGAGATCAATGCCGCTGGCGGTATTGCCTCCCTTGGCGGTGCAAAGCTCGAATTGATTTATGCAGATTCAGAATCCAAACCTGAAAAAGGGGTGGGAGAAGCAGAACGCCTCATCAACACCGAAAAGGTCAATGTGTTAACCGGATGCTGGAACTCATCGGTGACCTATCCCACCTCTGCCGTGGCAGAACGCTATGGCGTTCCCTTTCTGGTACCGGTATCTGTTGCCGATAAAATCACCGAACAAGGCTTTAAAAATGTGTTTCGCATTGCTGCCAAAGATTCTTGGTGGACAAGGGATCAGTTTTCTTTTATCAAAGAGATGTCTGCGGAGTTCAACACAGAAATCAAAAAACTGGCATTTGTTTACGAAAATGGTGACTGGGGCCAGGGCATTGCCGGTAACTGGGTGAAACTTGCAAAAGAAGCCGGATATGATGTGGTACTCAATGAACCCTATCCCTCAACCACAACGGATTTAAGCCCTGTTGTTCAGAAAATTAAACGCGCACGGCCCGATGTGCTGATGCTGGTTTCCAATGCTGCAGATGCCATTTTGATCACCAATACCCTGGCGGAATATCGAGTGAAGTTAAAAGCCATTATCTCCACCGGTGGTGGCCATGCCGATCCTTCTTTTATCAAGGCTACTGCGAAAAGTTCCCAGTATTTATTTGATATCGTTGAGTGGGAAACCGATGTGAATAAACCCGGTGCCAAAGAAACCAATGAAAAATATAAAAAACAATATGGTCAGAATCTCACCGGAGAGGCAGTGGATGCCTATCTGGCCATGTACGTCATTAAAGATGCCCTGGAACGGGCCGCCAGTCTGGACCCTGAAAAAATCAGACAGGCCATGGCAACCACTCAGTTAACGGATGGACCGGGCATGATCGTGGGATATGACAAGGTGGCGTTTGACGAAAAAGGTCAGAATAAAGAGGCCTCTCTGGTCATGGTGCAGATAAACGATATGGGTAAGGGTCTGGAGCGCATCACCGTGTGGCCCAAATCCGCCCGACGTGCCGGATATACCCCGGTATTCCCCAAACCCTGATCCCATCTTACTCAATGATCCCGTGTTCCCCCGGTGATTTTCAACAACGGTGTCAGGCTTGTGTCGCATTAATCACGCAAGCCTGACACCACCAGGGAATGGTCACAACAAAAACAGGATCATTAATCAATACCTTTGCCAAATTTTTAAATGTGCTTTGGATTAACGGATTGAATCCTAATATACTGTGCTTTAAAATACCATATACTACATCATATGGGACACGATTTGATCAAAAGTAAAATTGGCGAAGGTATTGTTAATCATTACCATTTTGTCCGGGATTTGTGATACATGTCCCGGATTCATCTCTCCCTTAGGGTTTCGGAGGCAAATAATTACATCAATATAGCGCTGAATTTCAGTTAATATTCAAGGCGCACCAATGGGAACATAGTGAGTTTTATGTACCATTGGAGCAACCCAGGAGACGAGCTGAAAGGCAAGAAAGATTGGCGTAATTATTTATTTCCGATCTCCTTAATGCCTGTCTGGAGGCCTTAAATGCTCTATTTTATCGAAGACACCATCAACGGCATTCTCATGGGGTCCATCTATGGATTGACCGCCATGGGACTGACCATTATTTTTGGTGTGCTTAAAGTAATCAATTTTGCCCATGGATCATTGCTGATGGTGGGGATGTATGTGGCTTACTGGGCGATTACACTTTCCGGTTTGCATCCCTACCTGGCCTTGGTGGTGGTCATTCCGGTCATGTTCCTTTTTGGATATCTGCTCCAGGATATCATTATCAAGCCGATTTTCAAGGCGGAAAAAGAGGTTCGGGAACCCATTACGGTGATCATCGTCACCACGGGCATCTGGTATATTCTGGACAACCTTGCCCTTCTTTTTTTTGGTCCCCAATACCGCACCATTGAGAACAATCCCCTGCGGGGTAAAATGTTTGAACTGGGGGACATGCTGATTTCTGCTCCCAAGTTCTGGGGATTTGTTATTGCCATCGTAACGGCGGGGGCGGTGTACTATTTCTTTCAATATACCCGCTTGGGCCGGGCCATCCGGGCCACCAGTCTGGACAGGGATGCCGCAAGCCTTGCCGGCATCAATCAATACAAAATTTATAACATCGCCTTTGGTATTGGTACGGCTGTTTCCGGGATCGCTGCCATTACATTGATTCCCTTTTATAACACCTTTCCCACGGTGGGGGTGGCCTTTGACATCAAAGGATTCATCATTGTGGTGCTGGGGGGGCTTGGCAGTATTGGCGGTGCCATTGTGGGCGGCATTATTGTCGGGTTGATCGAGTCGGTGGGGCCGCAGTACATGACGGCCACCTGGACAGAAGCCATTGTTTATGGGCTGTTTCTGCTCGTATTGTTTGTTAAACCTTCAGGACTGTTTGGAGAAAAAAATGACTGGTAACGAAAGCCTTGCTCCTTCGGATAACCCCTCCGGTGGAAGTGCCGGACATTCAAGCGTATCGGGCAGTAACACGGGTCACCAAGGGGTATCCCCCCGGAAAAAGATTGAAGTATTCTCTTTGCTGGGTGTCGTGCTCATCGCCTTTGGGTTGCCCCTGATCATGACAAGCCCCACCTATCTTCATATTGTGATTCTTATCTTTTTTTATGCCTATCTAACCACTTCCTGGAACATGGTGGGCGGCTTTGCTGGGGTACTGCCCCTGGGACATGCCGTTTTCGTGGGCATCGGTGCTTACACCTCCACCATTCTTTCGCTGCAATATGGCATTTCTCCCTGGCTGGGGATGATTGTCGGCGGTGTTATTGCCATGGGTACCGGTGTGTTAATCGGATTGCCCACCTTTAAAATGCGGGGGGCCTATTTTGCCCTTGCCACCATTGCCTTTGCCGAAGGCGTGCGGGTGATGGTGGAAAACTTAAATTTTCTGGGACCCTTTAACTTAAATGGCCCCCGGGGGCTTCAGATTCCGCCGGTTAATTTTGGGTTTGCCAATTTCATGTTCCAGGGAAAGGAACCCTATTATTATATTATCCTGATCATGCTCATCGGGGTGATTTTGCTGACCTGGTTCATCTCCCGGTCTAAACTGGGATACTATCTCAATGCCGGTGGTGAAGAGCCCGAGGCTGCCATGGCACTGGGGGTCAACGTTGCCCGGGCAAAACTCATTGCCATGGCCATGAGTTCTTTTTTAACGGCCCTGGCCGGTACCTTTTATGCCCAGTTTTCCCTTTTTATTCATCCCAAGAGCATCATTTCCCTGGATCTTTCCTTTGAGATTGCATTTATTGCCCTCATTGGCGGGCGGGGCTCCATTGCAGGGCCTCTGCTGGGGGCACTGTTGCTTCGGCCGGTGAGTGATTTTTCCCGCATCTATTTTGGTGATGTGTTTCCCGGACTTCACCTGGTGATCTTTGGAGTGGTACTGATTCTGGTGATGATCTACCAGCCCCGGGGAATCCAGGAACCGCTGACCCGGGTTTACAACAGACTCATCAACCGGTTGACCAAAGAAGGGCAGGCAAAGGAGGCGTCATGAAGATATTGGAAGTAGAAAAAATGGTGATGCGTTTCGGGGGACTCACTGCGGTGGACACCCTTAATCTCAATATTGATCAAGGCGAAATATTGGGATTGATCGGGCCCAACGGGGCGGGTAAATCAACGGCATTCAACTGCATTGCCGGGGTTCATCCCCCAACGGAAGGAACCATTAAATTCAACGGGGAAAATACCAATCAACAAAAACCCTGGGATCTGTGTAAAAAGGGGCTTGCCCGTACCTTTCAAATTGTTAAACCCTTTGCCTCTAAAAGCGTTCTTTACAATGTCACGGTGGGAGCCTTTGCCACCACGGACAAAAGAGCTGATGCTGAAGATAAAGCCCTTGCCGTGCTGCAAACCCTGAATTTTGAAGATAAAAAAGAGTTAAAATCCGGTTCGTTGACCATTGCGGATCGGAAACGTCTGGAGATCGCCCGGGCCCTGGCAACGGAACCGAAACTGTTGCTGCTGGACGAGGTCATGGCTGGGCTTAGACCCGGCGAGGTGGACGAGATGGTGGGTATCATCCAGGGGCTTCGGGATTCTGGTATTACCATTTTTGTTATTGAGCATATCATGCGGGCCATCATGGCACTTTCTGACAGAATTGTGGTGATTCAGTTTGGCAAAAAAATAGCCGAAGGCACCCCCGGTGAAATCGCTTCCAATGAAAATGTTATCAAAGCGTATTTAGGAGAAGAGTATGGCACTGCTTGAAGTGAATGATATTGATGTGTTCTACGGTGACGTGCAGGTGATCTTTGGTCTCTCCCTTAAAATCAACGAAGGGGAAGTGGTCAGCATCATCGGGGGAAATGGTGCCGGAAAATCCACGCTTTTAAGAACCATTTCAGGTCTGCTCCAGCCGGCAAAGGGCAAGATCACCTTTGACGGCCATGAGGTCCAGGCGCTGCCCCCGGAAGAGATAGTCAACCATGGCATTATCCAAGTGCCCGAGGGCAGACGTCTGTTTTCGTTGATGAACATAAAGGATAACCTGATTGTGGGAGCCTATAACCCCAGGGCTCGTCAAGACGAGACAAAAACCCTTGAATATGTGTATGATCTTCTGCCGCGTCTGAAAGAGCGTTCCGCCCAGATTGCCATGACCCTGTCTGGTGGAGAGCAGCAGATGGTGGCCATTGGCAGGGGATTAATGGGCCTGCCAAAAATATTGATGCTGGATGAACCCTCCCTTGGGCTTGCACCGGTACTGATCAAGGAAATTTTTGAAACCGTTCGTGAAATCGCAAATCAGGGCACCACGGTGTTGATGGTGGAACAGGATGTGAATCATTCATTGAGCATGAGTGACCGGGGGTATGTGCTGGAACATGGCCGGGTGGCCATGGAGGGCCCGGCCCGGGAACTTTTGGGAGATCCCCACATTAAAGAGGCGTATCTTGGCATTTAAGACATTGTGATCAGGATATTAAAAGGTGCTGGAATTTATATTTCAGCACCTTTTTTGTTTGTTTTTGCATGACCGGTTATGGCGTTTTATGCTAAGTAACAGCTAAAAAAGTGTTTTAAAGTATAAAATTCCATGGAGATATTAACAATGAAAGATGATCTTAAGGTTTTTTCCGGTAATTCCAACACACCCCTTGCCCGGGAAATATGTGAGGCCATGGGCATTCCCTTGGGGCACCTTGCCATATCCAAGTTCTCCAACGATAATATGCATGTACAGGTTCAGGACAATGTTCGGGAAAGGGATGTGTTTGTCATTCAGTCCTTTACCCATCCGGTGAGTGACCATATCATGGAACTGCTGGTGACCCTGGATGCCCTTCGGAGTGCATCGGCAAGACGGGTAACCGCTGTGATTCCCTATTATTCCTATGCAAGGTCTGACAAAAAAGATGCCTCCCGCATTTCCATTGTGGGACGACTCATGGCGGATTTGTTGAAAACCGCCGGGGCTGACCGGGTATTGACCATAGATCTCCATGCCCCTGCAGTGCATGGGTTTTTCAGTGTGCCCGTGGATCATCTCACGGCCACTCCCCTGATCATGGATTATTTCAGAAAGAATCTTGACCTTGACAATGTGGTGGCCGTGGCAACAGATGCCGGTGGTGCCAAACGGGTGGGAAGCTTTGCAACCCAGCTCAAGGTTCCCATGGCCATCATCGACAAACGCCGGGTAAGTGACACCCAGGTCAAGCAGGGGCTGGTGGTGGGAAATGTGGTGGGAAAGGATGTGATCATTTATGACGATGAGATTTCCACAGGGGGCACCCTCTTGGCCACCGTTGATACCCTTAAAGAGGCCGGGGTGGGAAATATTTATGTGGGGGCCACCCACCCGGTGCTGTGCGGAAATGCCGTTGAGAACCTTGGCAAATCATCCATTAAAGAGGTGGTGGTGACAAACACCGTTGAGATTCCTGAAGAAAAGCGAATAGATACCATCTCCTGTATCTCTGTGGCACCGATTCTCGCCGAGGCCATCCGGCGTATTCACACGGGTGAAAGTATTGGAGAACTCTTTGCCGACTAATCCCCTGTCCCGGCATGCAGGGATGGATAACTCTGGAGGTTAAATAGATGCCCACTACAAATAACGGTGGCAATACCAATGATAATCTAAGAATGCTATCTCCCTATATGCTGGGCGGTTGTTTGCTTTTGTTTCTGTTCATCATCAGTAGATATAATTATCTTGTATTTCATACCCTGGCTGAATTCTTTTCCATATCCGTTGCGTTCAGTGTGTTTTTAATTGTTTGGAACACCCATGAAACCATTAAAAATGATGCCCTTGTTTTTTTAGGGATTGCCTATTTGTTTGTTGGTTTTTTGGATCTATTTCATACCATCAGCTATAAGGGAATAGGCATTATTGGCGCAGGGGATGACGCCAACCCTGCCACCCAGTTGTGGATAGCGGCAAGGTACATTGAAAGTGTTTCATTGCTGCTGTTTTCTCTTTTAGCTGGTAAGAAACTAAAAAATTATTACGCATTGGCCGGGTATTCGATTGTCACGGGCCTGATATTGTTTGCCGTATTTTTCTGGAGAATTTTTCCCGTCTGTTTTGTTGAGGGAGAGGGATTGACTCTGTTCAAAAAAAGCAGTGAATATTTAATCTGTACGCTGCTCATAACAACACTTTCTATTTTGTTTAAAAATAAACATCAGCTACACCAAGTGGTTTATAAATATCTTTTTCTATCCATCATGTTTACAATTTTAGGGGAGCTGACGTTTACACTGTATGTAGATGTGTATGGCATATTAAACCTGATTGGTCATTTCTTTAAGATCATCTCCTTTTATCTAATTTATAAGGCCATCATACATAAGGGATTAAAAGAACCGTATAGCCTTATATTTAAAAAAATAGCTGACAATGAAAGGCGTTACCGGCAAGTGTTTGAAACAAACAAAGCCGTCAAACTGATCATTGATCCCTTAAATGGTTCCATTGTTGAAGCAAATAACGCCGCTTGCAAATTTT
This sequence comes from uncultured Desulfocicer sp., assembly GCA_964433355.1. Classification (GTDB taxonomy): domain Bacteria; phylum Desulfobacterota; class Desulfobacteria; order Desulfobacterales; family Desulfobacteraceae; genus Desulfocicer. Next base: position 3,836 of record CAYSSE010000113.1, on the reverse strand, counting down.
ATGGATATACCAAAGACTATTTGGAATCCCTTAAAATTTCGGATATTAATTCGTTGGAAACGGATGCCGTCAGTGAAAAAATGAAAAAGGCGGTGGCAAAAAAAGAGACTGTTTTTAATTTTCCCCACCGGTTGGCATCTGGCGAAATAAGGGATGTAGAGGTCTATTCCGGCCCCATTGAATATGATAATCACACCTACCTTTATTCCATAATCCATGATGTTACTGAACAAAAATTGGCGCAGGACACGCTCAAACAAAAAGAAAAAACGGCCCAGGCACTATTAAACGCTTCAAAAGAATCCATTTTTCTCATTGATCCAGATGGCATTGTTTTATCTGCAAATAAAGTGTCTGCATCCAGGCTGGGAAAAACGGAAGAGAGCATAAAGGGAGAATCTGTTTACGATTTAATGCCTTTGGAACTTGTGAAATCCAGAAAAGAAAAAATAGATTCCGTCGTTCAAACAGGCAAATCCATTGATTTTGTGGATGAAAGAGCGGGGATGATCCTGGATAATTCGCTTCATCCGGTATTTGATGCCCAGGGCAATGTTGTTTTTGTGGCTGTCTTTTCTCATGATATCACCAAAGAAAAAGCAGCAGATGCCGCACTCACAGAAAGTGAATCAAAATTTAAAAAAATGTTTGAACGGGCCCCGTTGAGCTACCAGTCTCTGGATGAAGAAGGTAATTTCATTGAGGTTAATGCCACATGGTTGGACCTGATGGGGTACAAAAAGCATGAAGTGCTGGGAAAAAATTTCAGTGAGTTTCTGCACCCGGACTGGAAAAATCACTTTAAAGAAAATTTCCCCCGTTTCAAGACCGTGGGCGAGGTGCTTGGTGTTGAATTTCAAATGGTAAAAAAAGATGGAGCATTGATCCTGGTCTCCTTTCACGGTAAAATTGGAAAAAATGAGAAAGGGATGTTCCAGCAGACCCATTGCATCTTTCAGGACATTACAACCAATCGGATGATCCAGGAAGAATCCGAGAGAAATAAAACAATTTTACTGGAAGCTGAAAAATTGGCAGGGTGTGGCGGATGGTATTGGGAAATTGGAACAGATACATGGATAATGTCAGAAACCTGGTTGAATATCCATGGCCTTTCAACGCCCTATATGAAAACGGATGCGTTGTTGAAGATTGTCCACCCCGAAGATCTCCCCAGGGTTCAAAAGGCCTTTGATGATGTCGTGAATAAACAAGCCAATTATGATATTGAGCATCGAATCATTGATCAAAGGTCAGGTGAAATAAAACATATCCATGCCATGGGAGAGGCGAGGTTCAATGAGGGGGGCCAGGTGTCAAAGGTCTATGGTGCGGCCCAGGATATTACACAACGGAAAAAGTTGGAAAAGAGTGTACTTCAGGCTCAGAAAATGGAATCCATCGGCAACCTGGCCGGGGGAATAGCCCATGATTTTAATAATATTTTGTTTCCCATTATGGGGTTGTCTGAAATGCTCATGGCGGATTTTCCCCGGGAGAGCAATGAACATGGAAATGCCCGGGAAATTTTCATCGCCGGTAAGCGGGGCAGTGAACTGGTCAAACAGATTCTCTCCTTCAGTCGTCAAAATGAGCATGAAGTTCTTCCTGTAAAATTTCAAAAGGTGTTAAAAGAAGCAGTTAAATTGCTGCGTGCCACCATTCCTGTAAATATCGACATCCGTGACTCAATCCAGCTTGATTGTGGCTTAATATCCGCTGATCCAACACAACTGCACCAGGTGGCAATGAACTTGATCACCAATGCATATCATGCGGTGGACGATGCCGATGGTAAGATAGAGATTGCCCTTGAGGAAGTAGATCTGGAAAAGAATTATCGCGAGAATGGACCGCTCGCCCCCGGACGATATGCCCTTTTTACCGTTTCAGATAATGGAAAAGGGATTCCTCCAGACCTTATTGACAAGGTCTTTGAGCCTTATTTCACCACAAAAGAGAAGGGCAGGGGAACAGGTTTGGGGCTGGCCGTTGTTTTTGGAATCATAAAAGAGCATATGGGGGATATTGATGTTAGGAGTGAAGTGGGTAAAGGTACCCGGTTCCGTGTCTATCTGCCCTTGATGAAAGAGCCAGAATATAGATCATCGGTAAATGAAACCAAAGAATTACACAGGGGCAGTGAACGGATTTTGGTGGTTGATGATGACAAGGCAGTTGTCCAGCTCGAAGCCCAGATGCTGTCACGTCTGGGGTATCAAGTGACATTTCAGGTGGATGGATTCCAGGCTTTAAAAATGTTTCAAGAAAGTCCCAATGCCTATGATCTTGTTATCACGGATATGACCATGCCGAATATGACCGGCGATGTGCTTGCACAAAAGCTATTGGCGGTGCGATCAGATATTCCCATAATTATTTGTACGGGTTTCAGTGAGCGGATGAACAAAGAGCAGGCAGAAAATGCTGGGATCAAAGGGTTTTTAATGAAACCGGTGAGCATGTCCCAATTATCTCTGACGGTAAGAAAAATTCTTGATGATTATTGTAATCACCACGGGCGGACCGGTATTTAAAACCCGGGTCGTCCACAACGAATCAAGAAGGTAAGGGAAGTTCATGACAAATAATCTACCCGTCTTCACTTAAAATATGCTGTAAATACTGAGCATTAAATTTGAAAGTGGGTAGTTTTATTATATGAAGTCCCTAATGTCAGACCTACCGGTACTTTCTTTTAAACCAAACCACGCGGGGGGAACAATGGATAAAGATGTGTTGAAAAAATACCGATATTTTTTAAAGGACAGTATCAGAAAAAAAATTAATTTCCGGCTGACAGACCAAAATCAGCATGTTCCGCCACCGCCCATTCAAACCACCTGTCCGGCCGATGCCCGTCGCATTGATCTTCCCGGGCCAAAAGAATGGAAACACATAGCCACCACCGACCTTACAAAAGCCATTGCCAACCGGAAGAGCCATCGAAAATACCTGGGGCAAAGCCTTTCAAAAGAGGAATTGGCCTATCTGCTATGGGCCACCCAGGGGCTTCGCGAAACTCCGGCCCATGGTCATGCATACCGCACAGTGCCCTCTGCCGGGTGCCGTCATGCCTTTGAAACCTACCTTGCCATTTTCGATGTGGAGGATATGACACCTGGTGTCTATCGATATCTTCCCCTGGATCACCAGCTGGTGTTTGAATTTTCTGATGAGATGCTTTCAGAAAAAATGATTCATGCCTCCCTGGGCCAGACCTATCCGGGTCGGTGTGCGGTCACCTTTATCTGGGTGGCCATTCCCCATCGAATGGAATGGCGCTATGGGCTTGCCGCCCATAAGGTGATGGCCCTGGATGCCGGGCATATTTGCCAGAACCTGTATCTGGCCTGTGAAGCCATTGATGCGGGGACCTGTGCCATTGCGGCTTACGACCAGGAAGAGCTGGACGAGTTTCTGGGGCTGGATGGTGACAATGAATTTGCCATGTACCTGGCACCGGTTGGAAAAATATGATTTGAGGTAAAAAATTTAAAGCAAATTTCCTATTTTTATAAAATAACTTAAATTATACTTTAAGATATTTCTATATTTTAATTCATATGTTAAATTAGAGTTTAAATATGGAGAGAATATGCTTAATTACTTTAGAAACAAACAGGCAAGAATCGTTCAGCCCGTATCCAATGCGTTTATTAGAAAAAAACAAATGGAGATGCTGCTCTCCCCCAATCGATTGGTGGGAATTATTGGACCCCGGGGCGTTGGCAAAACCACATTGCTGCTGCAGTACCTGAAGATTCATTTTCAAATTAGCGAATTTTTGTATTTCAGTGCCGATGATATTTATATTGCAGACACGAAACTCTATG
>CAYSSE010000112.1:0-12456 GCA_964433355.1 uncultured Desulfocicer sp. | reverse complement strand
TCAGGTAGGAGCTTTTTCAAGCCCCTATCCCTTTAGGGTAGGGGTTGTTGACCATCTTCCACCAGCAAAATGGTCTCTGATCCTTTTAAATTGAGCGTATTGTTTTTTGTGGACTTTTTCAGGTTATTCACTTCATTAGTGACAGGCAGATAAATTTTAAAGGATGTGCCTCTACCAGGTTCACTGTACACCCAGATATTACCGCCATGCTGTTTTACAATCCCATAAACCGTTGCCAGTCCCAACCCGGTCCCTTTTTCTCCCTTTGTGGAAAAAAATGGCTCAAAAATATTTTCAATGATTTTTGCATCCATTCCACACCCGGTATCACTGACGGCCAGCAACACATACTCCCCCGGAGTTACACCCGGTCTTGATGCGGCATAAGACTCATCCAGGTGTGCCATTGATGTCTCAATGGAAAGCCTCCCCCCATTTAACATGGCATCGGAAGCATTTACCGCCAGGTTCATGATCACCTGCTCAAGCTGCCCAATGTCCGCTTTGACCATTTCAATATCCGGAGACAACATCAGTTCAACCTCAATATCTTCCCGAATGGTACGACGTAAAAGTTTTCCAAAATCTTTTACAACTTGATTTAAGTCCATATTTTCAAAGCTCATGGTCTGTTTACGGCTGAAAGCAAGAAGTTGACGAACCAGATCACGGGCGCTGTATCCTGCGTGCAATATGTTTTTAATTGAGTCCCGTGCCAAATCTTCTGGCTCCAGATCTTCCATCAACATTTCGCCATATCCAATCACAGGGGAGAGTAAATTATTCAAATCATGGGCCACACCACCAGCCAGTCTTCCCACGGACTCCAGTTTTTGTGACTGACGATATTTTTCCTCAAGTTTTTCCTTTTCTTTTTTCATGTTAATTTTTTCTGTAACATCTGTCCGAATACCTGACATGCGTAAAGGCAATCCTTCATCACTGCGCAAAATCACACGACCACGTTCATGGACCCAGACCCAGTGTCCCTTCTTATGTGCCATTCTAAAGATGCAGTCATAATGAATAAACTCTCCTGACATGTTTTTTTGCATCAATTCAATAACGTTCTTTCTGTCCTCTGGATGACACTGATTCTCCCAGGTTTGTGTTGTGACAGGCGACAATTCATCCAGGGTATAGCCGAGTATCTGAACACATTTTTCGTTTAAAATGGCTTTCCCAGTATTGAAATTCCAATCCCAAGTGCCCACATTGGCACCTTCCAGAACATCGGCATAGCGCTGGCGTTCTTCTGCCAGACGCTGTAGTGCAAGCTCACGCTCTACAGAAATGGCTTCACGTCGGGTTTCTGTTTTCTTCAATGCTGCCGTCCGCTGATCAACAAGGGTGCTGAGCCTGTTATTAAACATGAACAGGGCAAGGCATACCCCCAGAAACAGCGCAGCTCCCCCCATGATTATGGTTGTAAAATTATATTCGCCTTCCAGGGGAGAACGAATAAATTCCGCAGCAATGATTTCCCCCACATTCAGATTCCAGGCCCCTGTCCAGTTATATTTTTCACGAAGCTGTTGAGGTGCATCTTCCGGGTCACCATGGCACTTTAGGCATCCTTGCTTTACGGCAATAAACGGGTGGGCATAGAGCAGATATTTTTTACCGTTTTCTTTAATAATTTTAGGGGTTGATCATAAGATGGGCACCTATACTTATTCTGACCACATAAAATTAATAAGTGTTTGTAATTATAAAATTTATTTAAATATTTAAAAAAATTATTTCAAAGTGGCCCATGTTGTGACCAAGCCCTAATTTTACTATAGCTGCTTCGAGTTTTATCCTGGTTGAACCAGTTGATTATGGTTTGTTCAAATTCTGTTGCCTTATTCAGAGAATTTCGTGGGTTTCCGGACGCGATTTTGTAAGTCACTTCGGGTAATTTTGCTTTGCGCCTTTCCTCGTTGTAATATTGCTGCATATTCCGGGCAATAAAAGAAGACGAGAGCAACTCCGGCGCGTAAAATCCCTGCTTGAGATCCCCTTCTGCCATTAGTTTATAATAAGCCGGGTGCATGTCGTTCTGAACATACTGATGAAAGGCACGGGTTTCAAGCATTGTATCCCGAACGCGTTTTTCCACCTGTGAGTGTACATATCCCCTAACCAGGAGATACAATAAAATGAGTATCACCATGGATGCCAATGCGGCCATCGAGAGGAACCAGCTTCGTCTGTTCATAAAACAACCCCTGATTTTTTAAATTGTTGTCCCCAACTATGTAAATATTTTCGATTCAAATTTCGGCATCCTTCATATGACCATAGAAGTCCTTTACAGTCTTTTTGGAAAAAGTGCCTACAAATGGGGAATGCCTTAAGAAAGTGTAAAGTAGTTTTGAAGGATGCCCATATTTTAAGTGAAGAGGGGTAGATTATTTGTCATGAACCCCCTAACTCGTATAAATACGGAAGTCACCAAAATATTTTTATTAAAGCATAACTTCCAGATAAATTCAATATGTGGAAGCATGAAAAATATTTTGGCTCATCATGGATTAGTGAGAAAAGTACCTAATCTGGGCTGTCTAAATTTCATAATTTTCTTACTCATGATTTGGCACCTCTCATTGAGTCTCTATTCATGAAAAGACTGTACTCCCTTTATTCATAGTTATCACTATAAAAGCAATTTGTTTTTTTTGATAATTTTTAGGGATCTTTTTTATATTCTGCGCAATCCAGCTATTTTTTTGTCTTGACATATCCTGAAGTCAATGCAAATGATATTGGGAATATTTTTTTATATGAAAGCGTAGATATATCTATATTCTTTCATGCTTCGTTGTGGGCAGGCCGGGGCCGGAATACGGTTTGCCCGTGGCAGTTTATATGAAAATCTCAGCAACATGCTAAAATTAAATGACTTGCGTTTTTAGTTGTGCCTGGTTTTACAGCCATGTAGGTTATATCTTTAATCTTAGGAGAATCTATGAAGCCTGACAAAATAATGGATGGAATTTCAAAGGAGATAATGACATCTTTAAAACAAATGAAAAAAACAACCACAACAGACGAGAAATTAAAGCACAGCAAAATTGTCAAAAATCTATGTGAATCACTGGATGTGTTTTTTGTCTTCATGAACGAAATAGCATCATATGATTATGATTATGACCATGACCATGACGAGGATGGCGACATTCCATTCGATGATCCTATGTACACCGGGCCCATCCAGTAACCAGGGGACAGGAACGCTATCCAAGGCAGCTCTGCTGTGAAAATTTATGGTTGTGAACGAGCTTTAATGATCCGTCCCCTGGTAGATCCACATGGGTACTGTTTTCCCCGCTTTTTCAAAGCCACACTTGTTGTAGAACTGCACTGCATTGCCATCGGCGGTGAGCATTTGCTGGTGGAAGGTGCCATATTTTTTCTGCATGAGCTTCATCATTTTATACCCAATCCCCTTTCCCTGATACTCTGGATGGACCAGCATGTGCGGATAATAGACCACCAGGCATCCATCGGAGATGGCATTGGTAATTCCCACCATCCGATCCCCCACCCATGCCGAAACAAGGGAATGGGAGTTTATCAGGGCTTTGTAAAGCAGGTCTGGTTTTTCTGCGGATGACCATTGATTGCGTTTATACAGTTCCATGAGCTGATCTTTTGGGATTTTGCGTACTTCCTTGATAATAACGTCCATTTTTGCTCCTGTTAAAATATTTTTCCCTTTTAGGGACTTGCCCGAGTATAAACTACCATCATACCCAGTTTAATATGTTGATATTGCATGATAAAAAAATTCAAATTGGTAGTTTATTTTCGTCCAAGTCCCTTACACGTTTTTGATGATTTTGCCACAATGCATATATTTTTTTCCTTTTACAATGAAAATATGGGCCTGGTTCAAATCGGGGTAACAGTTTCTAATACCTTTCAGTCGCTTTTGCCGGGTCTAACACCACAATTTGATTGAAAGAGCGGGCAAAAGTGTTACCTGGATATGTGCTCTTTTGAACCAGGCCGAAATGCTGAAAATTGCTGGCATCCTTTATATGATCTCAAAATTAGTTTACACTTTTCAAAGGACAATCACCGTAAAATGGTTACTCATCCTGTGAAAGTGTAAAGTAGGAATGAAGGATGCCAAATTGCCCTTAAGTTTTATGCATTGTTGACCGATGTAATAGGTAATTTTAACGGAGGTGAAGTATGCATTTTGTTATCGGAGCTCCCCAGCGTATCGGTTCGCCCGCACAAAAACTGAAAACCAAACAAGGACAATTGGAAGCACGTGTTTTAAATATTCGATCTCCCCGAAAACACCCAAGACGCAAATCCGCCCGGCCCCGGGACAGGAGATCCAGAACTCCGGAACAGGATACTGCATCAGGCCGTGTCATGCTACTGCTGGTACCGGATGGGTATCAAATTCCAAGGGATATTAATTCTGGTGACTACCGGGTTTTTGTAAGGTTTGCACGCCGTTAGCGGCGATACTCTATGGTTGCACCCCGGGTTAGGCGGTTAAACAGATTTATTTTGACTTCAGCACTCTTTCCAAGGTTTTGATAAACAGCCCTGGAGTTTCCAAGTGAGGGCAATGTCCCACCTGTTCCAGCAAATTCAATGTGGAGCCAGGTATATTTTTATGGGCATCCTCTGCCATTTGATAGGGGAAAAGAGTGTCTTCTTTCCCCCAGATGATATTTACCGGAAAGGGTACTTTCTTGAGTAATGTCTTCAGGCCTCCCCCAAATTCACTGGAGAGCACCTCATGGGACATATCCGTTGAGATTTTCTTGTACCATTCACAATTATCCATTTTCTCTTTCATCATAAATTGCTTAACAGGCCAAGGCATCTTGATTTCTTTGTGGAAGACCCGGCGGATAAAATTTTCATAGTCTGCGGGGCTGTTAATTGAAAAAGGAGATTTCCCCTCCATAAATTCCTCGTAAAAAGTATTGTAATTTTCCAGTAGAAAGCCAGAAGAATTGACCAGGGTCAGAGAACTTATCTTTTCAGGGCATTTTATTGCCAGATAGGAACTGATGGCCCCACCCAGGGAATGACCCACTAAATGGATTTTTTCCGTTGCCAATGAAGACAAAAATGGCTGCAGCCAGTTGACATAATTCAAAAGCCCATACCGAAGATCCTGCCGCTTTTCTGTGTCACCAAACCCGGGAAGCTGGGGGAGAATAATGTTATATTTTCGGGATAATGGCTTGGCAGTTGCGTAGAAAGTCTCTTTTCTATCACTGAATCCATGGATAAATAAGAGGGTTTCCTTTTTTTCCCGGTTCACCTGATCCCAGTGAATATCAACCAGACCATTGAAAATATTTCTTTTTACCCCCAGGGATTTACCCATGGACTTTAAATTGTGGGTGAGCATCATTTTTCCTGCGCCTGTTATGAGATTAAATGGATTCATATGAGTTCTGTTTTTACCTTTTTGATAGTATCATTTCATAAATTGTTTTTTTCAAAGCAGGGAGATGGTTTTGACATATATCGAAGATGATTTCATGGTCTACTTTTTCATAATGGTGGGAAATGATATCTCTAAATCTCATGATATTGCGCCAATTGATGCCCGGGTATTTTTCCAATAATGTCGGTTTCCCCTTATGAATTTTTTTCAGCAGTTCCCCAATAACCTGAAGCCTCATTGCAACTGAATCAAGAATCAATACACCATATTCGTTTAATACAAGATCATCTGGGGCGTTTATTTCCGAAAAACGCTTTGTGACGACATCAATGGATTCTGAAATGAGGTTAAGATTCTCCAAAAGGATTTCTTCATGCATAAATGATCTCTTTTTCTATTCTTTTTAAAAAATGACTTTCACCTATGTTTCTTTTTCTGACAATCTCAATTTTTTTATTAAAGCTTTTTTCCATATGAATTTGAAGGTTTGCCAGCCAGTCGAAACGAGGCTCAATGAATTCGACGAGCAGATCAATGTCGCTGGCCGAGGTCTGTCGATCTTTTGCATATGAGCCGAATAATCCTATGGTAATAACTCCAAAATTTTCATTGAGAAATTTTTTATCGGCCTTAATCCGAAATAGGATGTCTTCTTTAGATAATTTGGTCTTTTGATTTTTCAAGGTTCAATGCCTCCAGATCAGTGTTAATTAATATCTTTAAGCACACTTTAAAACAGCAATTTTATCAATGATTTTGACATTTTCTTTTTTGCAAACCATCTTTGGACTGGCTCGAATAATCAAATATCCAATGGAGTAAAGCATATGCAATAATCCTGGGGATATGATCGAAATCAGTTGCCTGCCAATTTCCACTTTGAAGGCTTTCAATTATACCGTCAATATCGTGGCAGATCGGATCAATTTTTTGTTCAAGATATTTGGCCTGCCTTCTCAATATTGGTCGAATTTTGAGTCTCCGTAATCGTTTTTGAAAAGAGATAGATTCATCCCCTGCTCTCAAAGCAGGGATTATATATTCTATCCATCTGAGACCCTTTTATATGAAAGAGTAGACATCTCTAATATTCTTTCATGATTCGTTGTGGACAGGCCGGGGCCAGAATACGGTCTGCCCGTGGCAGTTTATATGAAAGTCTCAGCAACATGCTAAAATTAAAGGATTTTCTTTTTTAGTTGTGGCTGGTTTTACAGCCATGTAGGTTATAATGAAAAGTGATCAAAGGCAAGCATAGAGGTTAATAAGAAAATTCAACTAATCTGGAACAGACTATACATGCTTTTAAAAATTAATCATAGTCGATTGCATCAATAAAGCTTGATTCGTCTCTGATCGATGGCAACCTGGCGCTTTTCACCAAATGCTCATTCGAATTGTTTCGGTCAGATCCTCTCTGCGTTGAAATTCCTTTCTTATGGTACCAGATTTTGTTAAACTTACTTGATTTATGAGCATAGTCCTTCCATGTATTTTTGTGTTTGGAAACTTTAAAATACACTAAGGGAGTTCATGATAATAAAACTACCCATTTTTGAATGGATAATCCCGGATAATGGGTATGGAATTCATTCACATGGGTATATTATTTCCCATGAACTCCCTAACGGGTAACGGGGGCTTTGCTCATAATCATTTTTTGTTAATTCTGGCCCTTTCGACTCCGATATTTATTTTTTTTTACTCAAAGTGAAAGCGGGAATGAAGGATGCCAAATATCAGAAATATTAAAATGGGTAGGGCTTAATGCAAACGGATGGGCTTTATGCTGGTAATGCTGTGTTTGTGCCTGATATTGACCGCTGCTGCTGACTCCCGGATTCCCTGGAACAATCACCTTCATTAAATAACTGCCACGGGCAGACCGTATTTTGGCTCCGGCCTGCCTATAACGAAGCATGAAAGAATGTGAGACACGCCTATTCTTTCATATAACTGCCACGGGCAGACCGTATTCTGGCCCCGGCCTACCCACAACGAAACATGAAAGAATGTTAGGCGTGTCTACTCTTTCATATAGAAAAAACATCAAAGGACATTTTTTTTGCAGACTATCCCAACCTTTTTCCCAGATTGGCTTATAAAATGGATGGAGACACAACAAATTCCGTTATGGGGTGCGGCCGATCTTCAAGATTTTGCCACCCCTTCAGATAAAAACGGAAAGAATTTTCCATCGGCTATTGCATTCGCAATTCCAATGAATCCCCACATAATGCTCAGCATTCAAAAAGGCCCGAATCAGGCATATGCCGACGAATACGCCAGCGTGAATAACCGCATCAATGACCTATCAGAAACCCTGGCCTCTGAAATCAGAGCCAGAGGATTTCAGGCTGAATCATTGGCAGCTTCAGTTCGTACGGATACGGTTAACATAAAAGGAGATTTCCCCCACAAAACGGCAGCCACAAGAGCCGGGTTGGGTTGGATAGGACGTCATTGCCAACTGGTTACCCGGCCATTTGGATCATGGGTTCGCCTGGGGACGGTCTTTTCAGATATTGACCTGCCATGTGGCCCTGCCATGGAAAAAAGTTATTGTGGAAGCTGTATGCGTTGTGTGGAGGTTTGCCCTGGATCAGCCTTAAAAGGCAACCAATGGTATCCAGGATTGCTTCGTGAGGAAATACTTGATGTGCAGGCATGTGATAAATGGAAGAAAGAGCATTATTTTCAATACCATAAAGGCCATAATTGTGGAATTTGTTCATCCGTTTGTCCTTATGGACTGAAAACCCTGAAAAATAAACAAATTTCATAAAAGAACAAAAAATCAAGGAGATACAATGATCTGGACACTAAAGGCAAAATTACTTTTTGGTGCTTATGCAAGGAAAAATTGGGAAGGAACCATTGAAATAGATGCTTCATCAACCTTAGAAAATTTTCACCTTGCATTACAAGAGAGCTTGGATTTTGAGAATGATCATCTATACGAGTTTTATACTTCAAGGACAGAAAGAAGCGCTCAACGTATTTGCTATGATGATGAAAACGGCTTGATATATACAAAAACCTTAAAAGAGTTATATCCCCTGGAAAAGGGTCATAAACTTTTCTATTTATTTGATTATGGTGATAGTTGGACATTCAAAATCACCAAAAGCAGAAAAAAACCTCAAGAACCTGTTCCAGGTATAGAATATCCGAGCCTCATTGAAGAAACAGGCGTTAAACCGGAACAATATCCTTTCTGAGGCTAAACCTATTTTTTTTACAAATAGGATTTAATTTTTTATCTGGCTGATTATATTCTACCAACTACTATTTTTTTAAAGATAGTAGTTGTGTCGGTTTGATTTTATTAACCTCTTTAATTACTTGAAAATATAATCATGAAAATCCCTGTAATACCGCCAGATGTCAATCAAATTATTCTCAATAGCAAAGATCTTATATTTAAATAAATTAAAAGATGGCAGGGCCTTTATTTTTATGTTGCCATTAGACCTTGAAGATAGAATTGGATCTCATTAGTCTTTAATCCCTTCACCAACTGTTACGGGTGGTTCATGTTATGCCCAATCTCTTGTTTTCATTATATTTCAGGGCATACTATGCCTTCAAAAGCTTTTGCACTTTTTTAAGAGAAGCTCCCGGATAAAGGGAACTGAGCCCGTATGGTGATGCTCAAGTTTTTGGGGTTGGTCAAGGAACCAAATCCACCTCAGATTCATTGTTTATGTGCCGTCGGGGGTGAAGATTTACAGCCCCGGTTTAAAGTTTAAATTTCTTATTTGACAGGATATTTTAAATGTGGTCTTTATCATCATTTTTTAATGATAATATTAAAAATGAGTGCCCCCACCGATGTCGACTTGCTTTGGAAGTTACGGAGGGGGGGGAAGTGAGATGAAAAGACGTCTTTTGGTGTTTATTCTGGGTGTGTTACTATTTAAAAGGAGATGGGTCATGGAAAAAAAAAGTGTTGAATATTTCCAGGCTGTATTAACCCTGGAACTCGAGAGCTTGTTAAGACAGGCCAATTGTACCATGTCTGAATTCATATCTCAAAGCAGTCCAGCAATAGAGTATCTGGATCGTGCTTCTATGGAGATGGATCAGACATTTAAAATGAGGATCAGATCAAGGGAAAGCCGCTTGATTAATAAAATCCACCAGGCTCTTGGAAGGATAGAAGATGGCTCCTACGGCATTTGTGATTCCTGCGGTGAGGATATTTCATTAAAAAGGCTTGGAGCAAGACCTGTTACCACCAAATGTATTGACTGCAAAGAAGAGGAAGAAACCCAGGAGCGTTTGACACGAAGAACTCTGTACAGTCAAGGGTTCTCAAGGGGTAGAGTTCAATCGGGTTCCAGGATGTAAAAGATGATTCCCAAGGCGGCTTGGGATTTGTCGTAACCTGCTCTTAAATAAGGGGAATCGGAGATCAATACCTTTGCCAAATTCAAAACCGATTTGAAATTTGGCAATCAAGATACTATATACGGTATTAATGCGAGTGATAGATCACAATATGTAAGTCAATATTTAAACCAAAATCAAATTGACGAAGGTATTGGAGATGGGGACAGATTTAACAATCTGTCCTCTAATCGCTAAGAACATAAGCCTGACCCCATTGGCACACCAAATGATGATGGCTGGCGATGTTATGACTACCTCCCTAATAAACTTGGAGATTATGAAAGAAAAATTAACTGAGTTAAAAAATATTTACAAAGAATTTACCCAAAAAGCCAGTGAATCCAAAAGAGAACGGGCCTGTGAAAAAGGGTGCGGTTTTTGCTGCAAAGAGGCTGGAAGCATTGATATCACAACCCTTGAAGGGCTTGCCATAAGAGAAGCCATGAAGGCCTTACCCCGATCCCGGCAGAAAAGTCTTACCAAGCTGTTTCAGCAGGAGATCAAAAAAAGGGAAAAAGGCATTGGGGTTCCCTGTCCTTTTTTAATGAAAAACAGTGCCTGCATGATTTATGAGGATCGTCCCTTTTCCTGCCGAAGAATTTACTCCACCCATGTGTGTACCCGGGAGAACCCTCCCATGGTCAGCCGCCAGGTCATGGAAGATGCCAAGCTCACCATTAAGGCCTTGCAGGAACTGGATATCACCGGATACTCAGGCCATATGTCCTATATTTTGTATATGCTGTCCACGCCGGAATTTCTGAACACCTATCTTAAGGGGGAGTGTAAGCCTGAAGAGATCATGGTTTTTGGAAAATCCCATAAGATCGTCATTAACAAAATGGTGGTCTAAGTGATGCAAAAGGAGCAAAGGGAGCAAAAGGAGACGGCTTTTCCAGTGAGCATGGAAATGGATTCCCTGGAATCAGGCACCCCCCAGGTAATAAGAACCCGGGAATCTGATGTAACCCGTGTGGTACATTCAAGTCTGATCATGCGCCCAATTTATGAACTGGAAGCCCGCAGACTCACCACAGAGGATGAAGAAGGATCTGATCTGCGAGACCTTGTGGATCTGATGTGGGTGGCCTTTGCCATTTTGGACAGTGTGTCTGAACTCACCGAATATCATGTGGGGGCCAGCAGAAAAGAGGTGCTGGAAAAGGTAACTCCGGCCATTAAAAAGCAGCTCAAGTCCCCGGAAGCACTCTCCCAGGGGGCGCTGTCCGATCTTTTAAAAAAAGTTTTTGATCATCTGGTGAACAGGAACAATCGCTATCTTCCCTTTAAATATCGCTATTACGACGGGGCCTCGGGCAGGTTTAAGCGTCGAAAATTCTGGTTGATCAAAGCGGTTTATACGGGCAAGGGTCAGGAAACGTTGTTTTCCCTCACCGATGAGGGTTATGCCGCCTATTTTGGCCTCCATGAAACCAGCGCCCTGGATTCCACGGCCATTGGAAATTTGCGCATCAAGCTTCTCATTGAACGGGGAAACGTGGATGACGCCATTGCCGTGGCAGAACAGAACAACAAACAATGTACCCGCAAGGCCCAGGACATCCGTAACACCCGTCGGGCCATCCAGCGAAATATCCATTCCATTGATTTTCACCGGATCAATGCCATGGCCGACCAGGGGGCAGGGCAGGCCACCCAGGTTCAGATGGAAAGTAGCCGCCTCCACCACATGGTGTTGGATAATCTCCAGGTCACTGAGAACAAAGATCAGGAGTTAAAGCTTTTGCACCTGGCCCGGCATCTTAAAGCGCTGAACCAACGTCAGATGGAACTGGTAAGAGAATTACAACATCTTCCCGACGATTATCACCAGAACAGTTATAAATTATTCAGGAAACGAACGCTGGGAATTTTGCCGCCCCTGGAAGAGGTGCTGCGCCGGGTGTGTTGTATGCCAGAAGGGGATGCCGCTACAGTGGGCCGGGAGTTCATCGCCATGTTTGATCCCCCAGTGCAGACATCTTTGTTTGATCCGGGTGCCATCATTGATACCATCAGCCAGGCCCTGGAACGCCGTAGTACCACAGGGGACAAGCCCTCAATCCTCCAGGAAATTGACGGAGAATCCATTGCCCACTACCAGTCGGAACTCACAGACCCCCTCATGAAGCGGGGTCGGGATATGATCCTGAATCGAGTCAGAACCTCCGAAGCTACAATGATGGAAGATCTTTTAAAAGAGGCTATTCTGGAAGAAGATGCCCCGCTGTTGCCCATGGCTGTGGCGTTGACCGTGTTTGAGTCCATCATGGATCACCGCACTGGCCAACGAAACGGATTCCAGGTAAAGCTGGGTTCCCGGGATAAATACCTGACCATTGATTTGCCCGGGGGCAGACGCTATCGGGGACATCATCTGGTGCTGGTTCCGGTGAACAAATAGCCCTGATACCATTAAATATTGAAAATAGTATTATGCCGCCCCTGGCGGGGGCTCTGCTGAGGGTACTTTGACACTTCATTTTCATATAACTGCCACGGGCAGACCGTATTCTGGCCCCGGCCTACCCACAACGAAGCATGAAAGAATGTGAGACATATCTACTCTTTCTTATAAACGGGCATGTCCTGTTGGACACAACGAATATTGGGTCGTAGACGCGGAGCCAAATGATATCATGCCGCCC
>CAYSSE010000111.1:3969-12467 GCA_964433355.1 uncultured Desulfocicer sp. | reverse complement strand
AAGGTCCCGCAGCAGGAAATGTAACTGTAATTTAGTTATATCTGCATATACCGCTTTGATATGGTTTGAATCTTTTTTGTTTTAACCATTCTTAGCTGGATATATTTTAAGAAAAGCCCCTTTGACGGATGTCATTGGGGCTTTTTTTATATAACGGGCATCTCCTGTCGGACACAATGAATTTTATTTCAGGGTTCTCTGGCACTTCAGCATGCCGTATTGTAGATATCGAAGGTAATTATATCAAAAACCCGGCTAAAAAGTACACCCAGGTCAATATAGGAGAGGTGAAGTTAATATGCAGAAACCAAACAAGCATAAGTCAGTAGCGCCAATTCCTCCCCCACTGTCAAAGATTCAGAAGGGGACTCCTTGGCGGAGAGTTGAAAAATATCAATTTGAAACCGGCATTTATCGTCCCCCCAGTGAAGGGGGCAGCGCCTCCCTGCTACTTCGGTTCACCCGCAACTGTCCGTGGAACCACTGCACCTTTTGCAGCATGTATAAAGGTGAAAAATTTCAACTGCGATCCCCGGGGGAACTCAAGGCAGATATGGATGCCATGGCAGCCCTGGCCAGGGATTTAAGAAATATTTCCATGGATCTGGGCCAGGGAGGGCAGATTACCCGGGATGCGGCCATGGTGCTCATGGATAAAGTGCCAGAACTGAACTATCACAACGGGTTTGCCATGTTCTTTCAGTGGCTGTGTGCAGGGGGCAAGACCGTCTTTATCCAGGATGGCAACAGCATTATCATGAAAACAAAAGATCTCATGGAGGCTTTGACTTACTTACGAACCCTTTTTCCCTCCATTGAACGGGTGACCACCTATGCCCGTTCCAGAACACTTGCCCAGAAATCCCTGGAAGATTTAGTTGCCATTAGAAAATCCGGCCTGGATAGACTGCATCTGGGTCTTGAAACCGGGGACGACGACCTTTTGGCAAAGATTAAAAAAGGGGTGACGGCCCAGGGCCATATAGATGGTGGTAAAAAGGCCATGGAAGCGGGATTCCAGGTGTCAGAGTATTGGATGCCAGGACTTGGGGGCAGGGAAATGACAATGGATCATGCCCTGAATACTGCCCGGGTGCTTTCTGCCATTAATCCTGATTACATTCGCTCCCGACCCTTCCGTGCCATCCCTGGAACCCCCATGCACACCTGGATTAACCAGGGTGAAATGCACCTTTTATCCCCCCATGAACAGCTCCAGGAATTAAAGGAGATGATAATGGCCCTGAATGTTACCTCCCGGGTTTGTTTTGACCATGCCGGGAATAATTGGCTTAATCCTTCAGGACGGCTCTTGTTGTCCCATGGGTACGAAGGGTATAAATTTCCAGATGAAAAAGAAACGCTGCTTCAGCTCATTGATGAGGGCTTGCAAAGTGATCATAAGCCCCAGTCTCTTACTTATCTATAATCCACATGTCCTGCCGGACACAACGGATATTGGAAGTGGTCTCATGCCGCCCCCGGGGAGGGGTAATGGAAGCGACCCGGAACTGTTAGACAGCCCAATTGGTCTGTTCCATTACCCCTCCCCGGGGGCTCTGCTGAGGTTGACCGAAAGTTTTATTTTCTTATAAAAAAAAATCGGAGAGGTAACAGTTGAAAAACTGGCAGGTTTATTTGTTAAAATGTGCAGACCATTCCCTGTATTGCGGAATTACTAATAATCTTGACCTCAGAATTGACGTACACAATACCGGGAAAGGGGCAAAGTATACCCGGGGAAGGCTTCCCGTTGAGCTGGTTGCAGCCACAGCTAACATGACAAAGAGTGATGCCCTTAAATTTGAAATAAGGATTAAAAAACTTCCTGCGGAAAAAAAAATATCTGTATTGGAAAAAGGAATAGACCCGCAATGAACGCCGTTAAAGTGCCCCATGATCAATTGAGTCCCGAAGCGTTGCAGGGCATTATTGAGGAATTTCTCACCCGGGATGGGACGGATTATGGGGAAGTTGAAGTCCCATTGGAAACCCGGGTTTCCCAGGTGTTTGCCCACCTTAAATCCGGAAAAGTAGTGATTGTGTTTGATCCCGATTCCCAGACCTGTACCCTTTTTGATAAGGATAATCCCGAATTAAAGTATTTGAACGCTGATAGACCATCTGTGTGGGATTGATCATCCAGTGAAGCTACTATACCGCCGCCAGCGCTTCTGCTGTCGCATATTCAGATAAAAAAAATTGAATTTTTTCCCATAACAGTGTAAAGAAAAAGACTATTTTACTCTAAGAGATCAGAAGTTGAAACCAAGCCCTGAAAAATAAAAATGGGTACAAGGGGGAGTTTATATGACAGAAAACAGTGCATTTCTTGATGATATTCAAGATGAATTAAAACAGATTGTCCAGCCCTACCAGAGAGATCTCAATCAGAAGCAGAAAAAAGCAGATTTTATAAAGCTGTGCATCCGGTGTGCAGGCAGGGATGATTTTCTCCGGCTGGATGAGCTTTTAAAAGGCAAAGTGGTAAGGGATATTGCAGAAGACGAGGATCTGGATGGCTGTGAGGCCATTTTTGAAACCCTTGGCAGCTACGCCGATGAACGAGTGGAACAATATCGCATTGAACTCATTGATGATCTCACCCGACTTTGTGAGGAGGCAGAGCTGCCCCTTGACATGGATTTTCCCCGATTTTCTGTGCTCAAGGGCATCACAGGGGAGATTGATTTTAGTGCCCGGTGCACCCTCATTAATAAAAAGGTACTTAAATCCATTGATCCCCGGCGGATTTTAACGGCGGTACAGCGGTTGAAAAAACAGCTCTATGATGGTCCCTATGATCCCCAGAAATTCATTGACTCCCTTTGTCAGACCTATCTGGACTGTCTTAAAAAAGATAAATTGTCCCTGGGCACCTCCCTGCCCATCCAGAAATTTTACCTTGATCATGTGATCTCTTTGCAGAGCAAGACCTTTTTTGTGAACATGGATAAAGGAAAATTCAAGGGCTACAGCCTGGATCAGTTCTCCGTGGATCTGTGGCGGTATTTCCAGGCAGGCATTGGCGGCACCTCCCAGGGCTATGATCTTCAGCTCACCCCGGGTCGCAACGGGGCCTTATGGCTTATTGACAGTGCCGGAGAGTTGCGCCGCATGACCGCCATCTCCTTTCATGATTTGCAGGAATAATCATTATGATATCAGTGGAAGAAATTGATCAATTAAAATCCTTTGAGGCCCGTTCCATCATTGAGGAGCTTCGCAAGGGAAGTGTGCCCATTGAATATGTCCCCGTGTTCACTGTGGGACGGAAAAATTGGCTTACCTTTATTGAAGATGACCTGGAAAATTACATTGGCCAGGGGGGAAGCAAGGTACGATTTATCAGTGGAGATTATGGGGATGGAAAGACCCATTTCATGTCAGTGATTCGGCATCTGGCCATGGAAAAGGGCTTTGCCGTCTCCTTTGTGGTGCTCACCCGGGATGTTCCCATCCATAAATTTGAAACCGTTTATCAATCTATTGTACAGCAACTCCAGGGAAACTTTAACGGCGTGGGGATTCGCAATCTGCTGGGGGACTGGCTTGACAAACTTACCCGCACCCTCACCGATGGCAGTGACGAAGAGTGCCTGGAAAAACGCTTGGCCCTGGCCGAGACATTCCAGAACATCCCGGGTATGGATATCAATTTTGCCAATGCCTTGGCTGCCCTTGTAAATAACCGCTTTGCCCCTGGGGTTGGGGAAGATGACGGGGAGGATACCCGTCGTGATGACCATGAGGTGCTGCTTCATTGGTTTGAAGGGGGTAAGGTCACCAAACGGGAACTCAAGCCTTTCTTGATTTATGAATTTTTAAACAAGGCCAACAGCCGCCAGTTCATGAACTCCTTGATTCTATTTTTACGCCACATTGGCCACCAGGGCTTAATTTTGCTCATGGACGAGATGGAAACTGTGGTGGCCCAGAGTGCCTCCATTCGCAATGCCGCCTATGAAAATGTCCGTCTTTTCATTGATAACAGCGAGTCAGCCCAATACCTTCACATCTTTTTTTCCATCATTCCCGACATACTGGTGTCGGAAAAGGGCTTTAAATCCTATGATGCCCTGTGGAGCCGCATACGATCCATTGGAGAAACAAAGAAGCTCAATTACCGGGGCGTGCTGGTGGATATCCATCAAACACCTCTGAACAGCCAGGAACTGGTGGAGCTTGGCGGATGTTTAAGAACCCTCCATGGTATTTCCTACCGCTGGGACGCCTTGGA
This sequence comes from uncultured Desulfocicer sp., assembly GCA_964433355.1. GTDB lineage: Bacteria > Desulfobacterota > Desulfobacteria > Desulfobacterales > Desulfobacteraceae > Desulfocicer. Next base: position 8,227 of record CAYSSE010000111.1, on the reverse strand, counting down.
ATCGGTGAACGATGAGATCCTGGAACGGATCTGTTCCAATCAAAAACGCATGGGGGTGATCAGCGAGGTGCGTTTGTTCATCAAGCAGTTGATTCACCTTCTGGATATGGCAGAACAGGGAGAATCCCCGGAAAACCTTGATATGGGGCAGCAGATGGTGGAAACCCGGCGGGAAATGGAGGCAGAAAAGATTGAGCAGCTCCAGCCTTCCTGGGATAATTAACGGGATGTTTTTGCATGGATGATTCTAAATTTCAAAATCTTGTGGCAGGTGGCAGTAATTTTCAACTCAGAAGGGCTGTGGAGCGTCTGCGGGAGGGGCTTTTTGATCCCCTGGGCGTTCAATTGCTCACCTCGGGTGGGGCCAAACTTGATAAAATTTTTGACAAGGCTGTGACGGCCCTGAACAAAAATAAATCTTCCCACCTGTGCATTTGTGGTGCCTATGGCCAGGGAAAGTCCCATAGCCTTACCTATATTAAACAAAAGGCCCTGGCCGATAACTTTGTGGTCAGCCACATGAACCTTGATCCCCGCCAGATCCCTTTCCACAATTTTCAGGCGGTTTACAGGGCTGTTATGGCGGGTATGGAATTTCCCCAGGGGGATAAATCCGTTGTGTCGGTGTGGAAAAAAGGGGTGGAAAAATGGCTTTCACTGCCGGAAAATAGTCAAAAAACCTGCCTGGATCTCATTCCACAGGAGATGCCCCATCGGTTTAAGGCCATTCTTGTGGCCATGGCATCTCCCACGATGGCCCTTTCTGACCGGAAGAAGAAATTCAAAAAATATGCCCGGTTTAAACCCCGGGAATTTCCCTGGATATTGAAAAATGCCCTTTTGGGAAAGGATATCCCTGCATGGCGATTGTCAGCGGCGTTTCAGTATCGCCAGGTGCCATTTTATAAGGAACATTCCCTGGTGTGTAAAGAGCCAGCCCAGTATCTTACCATGGTAAAGGCCATGGCTGCCCTGTTCCAGAACCTGGGATTCAAGGGATGGGTGATTTTGTTTGATGAAGGTGAATCCATTACCCAGACCCGGATCACCAGCCGCAGTAAGAGTTATGAACTGCTTCACAAGATGTTTTGCCCCGGCATGGAATCAGGGGGATTTTATCCGGTGTTTGCCTTTACCCATGATTTTTTCAATCTGGTCGCCCAGGAACCCTATGACCGAACCCGGATTTTAAAGAGGCGGAAAAACGGCAGCGCCCCTCCCCTGGAAATCCCCCTTTTCAAGCGGGACTACCACAGTGCCTGGAAAAATATCACCGTTCATACCCTGCATGACCTTTCGGCACCGGAGTGGAAAATCCTGATCCAGAAACTCATTGTGCTCCATGGTCGGGCCTATGCCTGGGCCCCTGAAAGTGGTCGGCTGAAACCCCAGATGGTGAAGCTGTTGTCCAGTCACGCCGGGGCTGAGCCCCGATTGAAATTGAGGCTTCTGGTCAACCATCTTGATCTGGCGCAGCAAAAAGAGGTGTTGGACACGCTGATCCTGTGATGTCATCTCCTGTGCTTTTACAACTTCCCAATACATTTCGTGCCTTTTATGGGGCCTTTCCCGGCCTGCACACAGTCCAGAAACAGGCCATTGCCCCCATTTTGGCGGGCCGGGATCTGGTGATCCAGGCGGCCACGGGCTCCGGTAAAAGTGAAGCTGTGCTGGCTCCCTGCCTGGAGCGTATCATCCAGTCCGGTAGAGAGCAGTCCGTGTTGTATATCATCCCCACCCGGGCATTGGCCATGGATTTAAAACGGCGATTTGAATCGGTGATCACCGAACGGCTGGGTCTTAATCTTGCCATCCGCACCGGGGATATCAAACGCACCGGGGGGAAACGTCCGGACATTATGTTCACCACCCCGGAATCCCTGGATGTGATGCTGGGAACCACCAATGCAGATCTTAAAGCATTTTTGTTCCGGGTGGGCATTGTGATTGTGGATGAGGTGCATCCGTTGCTGCATCAATACCGGGGCCGTCACCTGGTGTACCTGTTCACCCGACTGGAACGTAAAACCGGAAAACCTATTCAGAAAATCGCCATGTCCGCCACCATTGCCCGGGTGGATGAAGTAATGACTTTTCTCAACTTTAGGGACAATGCAGCTTCCATCATTACTCATGTGGGCCGGAAAATAATTGCCCGCCTGATTCATCTGAGGCAGGAAGATACGGATATCCCGGCCCTGCTCAACGATCTCTACCATACCTGGAATTATCGCAAAATTCTTATCTTTGCCAACAGCCGGGCCGCCTGTGACCGTTTGTCCGGTATTATTAAAAGCCGGGGCATTTTTAAGGATGTTTCTGAGCTGCACTACTCCAATCTTAAACCGTTAGAACGAAAAGAAGCCGAAGATCGATTCCGGAAAAGACCCCATGCCCTGTGCATTGCCACCAGCACCCTGGAACTTGGCATTGATGTGGGGGATGTGGATGCTGTACTCTTGTTTCAACCCCCGGGGTCGGTGTCTGCCTTTCTCCAGCGCATTGGCCGGGCCAACCGTCGGGGCAGCGAGGTAAATTTTTGGGGCCTTTGCAGTGGCGAACGGGCCGGAGACCAGGTGGTGCGCTTCCTGGCCTTGCTGGAGCTTGGCCGGGGGGGAAACATTGAATCACCTGCCCCTAAGAACCTGCCAAGTGTGCTCAGCCAGCAGGTGATCTCTTGCCTTTATGAGAAAAAAGAGATCTCCCTTCCTTCGCTTCAAGCCCTTTTCCCCCATGAAAAGGCGCTGCTGCCAGATATTTTTGCCTCCCTTGAAAAAAAGAGCTGGTTGAAAAAAACCGGTATGGGGGGACTGAACCGGGGGGGATGGCAATACCGAAATCATTTGCTGGAATATAAAATATGGGGGAATTTTCCCGAAGCCGAGGTGGAATATGTCCTGGAGGTGGCAGATAAGGCGGTGGCTGATATCCCCCGGTCTGTGGTGTCCCAGATGGACATGGGAGACCGCATTTATCTGTCTGGGCGACGGCTTAAAATCTTAAAAATCAATGACACCGAACCCCGGAAGGTGGTGGCCCGGCCCTGCGCCAGGGTGGATGACAAGCAGTTGGTGTGGCTTGGCATGGGGGCCCATGTCTCCTTTGAGGTGGCCCAGGCCATGGGCCAACTCCTTAAACCCAAGGGGACAAAAACCAAGGAGGGGACAGATTTTAAATCTATCTCCTCTGATGCCGGTCTTTTTACCCGGACGAAAAAATTGTTCCAGGCCCAGATAAAACAGGGTGAAAGACGGGTGGTGCTTAAGAACGGCATGGATGTGATACCCGGACAAAAGGGCAGATTTCATTATCGCACCTTTCTGGGGTCTGCCGGCAATCTGGTTCTGGAGTGGAGCATCCGGGAACAGTTGGCAGGAGACGATGTGGAGATTATTTCCCATGAGACCGGAGTGGAGTGTTCCCACTGGATTTGTTTTGAAAAAATTCTTCTACCCGTTAAAAAAGAGGCTTTTCATATATGGGTTAAAAAACATTTCAAAGTGCTTCAGAACCTGGTGCCGTTGAGTATTTTCTGGAAAACCCTACCCCTGGATCTCATGGTGGCGGAAATCACGGATTTTCTCTTTGATTCCCGGGTGGCCCAGACTTTTGCCCATTACCTTGGTTCCACATCTGACATTGTGTCAGGGGATATGGCGGATCTTGATCCGGTGCTTCCCCCTGCCGAAATTAAAAAGAATGCTATTTTGGACATTGATCCTGGCCCCTCCTTGCTGGAAGATTCGAGAATGAAAGTCAGGGAAATACAAAAGGAAAAATCAGGCTTTCCTGAAAAGGCAGCATTAAACCCAAGGGAAGGGGAGAACACAGAAAGAAAAGATGCCGGGGAAGTAAGGGGCATATCTGATTTTTTTAATATGATCCCCTGGCAACTCCCTGACCTTGACAGGGATAGGTCGTTGACGCTCAGCACCCTCCTTGACAGGAATAGGCCGTTGACCCTCAGTGCCACCCTGGTCAGTGATTATTTTTTTCATGCCCAGTGTCAGCGGCGGTTCTGCTTCAAGCTTTTGGGTCTGATGCCTCCCGTTCAGGAAATAGATGAACTGAAGGTTCTTGCCAGAAATGGCGGGCTCTGCCATGAAAAGGCAGTGATGGATGAACTCCGGGGGCAGGGTATTCACCTGCTTAATATGGAAACCAATGGTTCGGAACCCCTGCGCTTTGCCGCCTCCCTGGAAGGTTTACAAAAAGCCATTCATTCTCTTATCTCCTGTGACACCATGGGGCCGGAACC
>CAYSSE010000111.1:0-3869 GCA_964433355.1 uncultured Desulfocicer sp. | reverse complement strand
GGTGGCGGATGAATCTGAATCTGGGCTGGATGCTTCTTTGCCCTCCCATGGGGCCGGGGGTAGCTCTCTTGGTCAAGATTTTTCAAGGGGGGGATTTAAATATGAAATTCATGAATTTGATCTTGGATCCTATCTTGCGGCCTTTTCCATGCTTTTTCAGACATTTTTATCTATCTTATCTACTCCCCCCATGGAAGCTGACCACAGGCTTCAATCCCATTGTGTTTCCTGTGATGGATTTGGTTTTTGCCATGACCATGCCCTGGAAGATGAAGAGATCCAGTTTTTACCGGGATTAACCCCGGGGGAGTTGATGAAGTTGCGCCAGGCAGGCTGCACCACCTTGGAAGAAACCCATGCCATTTTGGAAAAAATATCCACTGAACCGGGGGATCGTGCGTCTGATGCCATCATGGGCTTTACGCCACAGCAGCAGAAAAAACTCATGGGATGGTGCGATGCTTTTTTAAAAAATAACATTGTTCTCCATGAAAAACGCACCCGTTTATTTCCCCGGGGCATCTCCCAGGCCTGCATCATCCATGTGGAAAAAGAGCCTTTGACCGGGCTGCCCTGGGTACTCGGGTGGCAGGTGATATCACCCGGTGCAGACAGGCCCATGGAATCTTATGTGTGGACCATGGAAACCAAAGAAGAGCGAAGGGCTGTGTGGCAGATTTTTTCCCAGGAGATCTCCAAAGCGTGGGACAAGGGCGCTCAAGACGGCCATGGAATTCATCTCTTTCACTTTGGGGCAGTAACCCCCCAGCTTCTTGGCCAATGGGGAATAGCCCAGGGGGAAAAGGACTGTCTTTTTTTATGGCAGACCCAGCCCTCCCCATGGACGGATTTAAAGCAGGTGTTTAAATCCCATTTTTATATGCCCGCCCCCGGGGTGATATCCCTTTATACCCTGACCCATGTGCTGGGCATGAAATCTGATATAACGCCCCCCCCAACCTTGTTTCATCACCACCATGGTCATGGGATGACAGTAGAAAATATGGCCTCCCGGGTGAAGAATCAACTGTCCATCATGGCGGATCTTTATGACTTGGCCACTCGTCATCTGGACAGTCAATGGATACCGGACTGGGAAAATCAATCCCTCGCAGATGAACGCCTGAAACCTTATTTGACCTTTATTAAAGAAGAGAGGCGTTTAAAAGAAGATAATATATTAATGCTCCAGGAGCAGCCCCTGGAAGAACGGATGCTGCGATTCCGGGCATTGGGATATCTGCGCTTTGATAAGACCCGGCTTGGCCCGGAGGGACGATTTTTATCCATATTTAAAATTTCTGAAAAGACCCAGCCTGCCAAGTTTCGCAAGGGGGATTTCTTAAAGCTTGTGCCCCACGGTATGGCCGATATCCAGGGGGGCTTCCCCGTAATTGTGGATGAATATGATCTGGATGCCGGTGAGGTCGCTCTGTTGTCCCGATCTGGAAAATTAAATGTAAATAAAAGCCTTTGGTATTCCCTGGAAGAGGATATCAGTGATTGGAACCAGGCAAAGCTCAGCCATGGGGCCACCGCGCTTTTTGAAAATCATGCCCATGAGATGCTGCGGCAGCTTTTGGCTGGAAATGGAGGGGAAAAACGCTCAAAAGCCTCCCTTACCTGGATAAAAACATGGCTTGAACACTATCCCCATGGCTTAAATCTTTCCCAGCAAAGGGCATTGATCTTGCCTTTTACATACAACACCAGCATGATCCAGGGGCCACCCGGAACGGGGAAAACCCATCTGTTGGGATGGATTCTAATTGCCCTAATTCTCCAGGCCCATGAGGCAGGAAAGCCCCTGCGCATTGGTGTTAGTGCCCTGACCCACCAAGCCATTGATTCGGTGCTAAAAAAGGTGGTGGGCCTGGTGAATGAATATCTGCCTGGGGGCTTTCCCGGACAATGTGTCAAATGGGGTCAGACAAGATCCACAGAAAGTACAACAGATGATGACACTCCCCTTGGACAGACTCGAAACAAAGGGGAAGATGGGCAACCCATGGAAGTGGAATTTTCCATGGATGCCAAAGATCTTCCCGGACGGCCCTGGCTGATCCTCGGAGCCACCGGATATGGATTTTACACTCTTTTCAACAGTAAAAATAAGGGATTTCCCCGGGCCCTGGATTGGGTTGTGTTTGATGAGGCCTCCCAGGTGCCGCTGCCCCAGGCCCTGTTGGGGTTGATGTATGGCAGGGGACATTTTCTGTTTTTGGGGGATGTTAACCAGTTACCTCCCATTGTACTGGGGGATTACACGGCCCATGAACCCCATAAAAATTGGAAAAATGGCATTGAAAATTTTACGGGGACGATTCATAGCCCAGGAAATGAGCGTGGGATGGGGCCAGCCACAGCCTCAGATGCCCCCCGGCTGGATCAGTCCATTCTGGCCAATTTCTTGCATCGTTACCCTGTCTCACACCAGATCACCCTTGATACCACCTATCGCATGAACCGGGAAATTTGTATTTTTCCTGCCAAGACCTGGTATGAAAATGCCTTGCATCCCGCCCCGGACAGGGCCCGGGCAAGGCTTTGCCTGGACAATTTTACCCCTGGGCAGTCTGATCATGCCCCCACCGGTTTCCCTCCGGATGTGGATGCGGCTTACCCCCACCCCGGTGTTTCTGTCCACGGCAGGGTGCATGAAGCCCCCCGAGCTTTTGAAATAAATGGGGAAACAATTTCCTGGGAGGGCTTCCTGGATAAAATTCTGGACCCGGAAAAGCCGGTGGTGATGGTGTTAACGGATCACCAGGGATGTTCCCAGCAATCAGACATGGAAGCAGAACTCATGGTGGCCCTGGCCCATAGACTGATGCATGTTTACAAGATACGTCCCCACGACATGGCGTTGATTTCGCCCCACCGGGCCCAGAACAATGCCATTTTAAAACGACTGGGGGCTCAATTGACCCGGAGAGGGGAGGGCATGTTTCCTAATACCCCTTGTCTGCCCTTGGTGGATACGGTGGAACGGGTTCAGGGGGCAGAGCGGGATGTGATCTTTTTTGGCATGACCTCTTCTGATCCGGATCACCTGAACAGTGACTTCTTAAACAGCCCTCACCGACTCAATGTGGCCATGACCCGGGCCAGAACTAAGTTGATTGTCATTGGTAGCCAGGCTTTTTTTTCCATGATACCAGACTCGGAAACCCTGTTGATAAAAAACAGTTGTTTCAAACGCTTGATGGCACATTGTGAGGAACAAAATGCTATTTTTTATTTTTCCCATGAAATGAACAGGGGCAATTGAGCATTACCCATTTCACCAATATCATATTTGAGAAACGCGAACATCCAGCAATTGTGATTTATGGCGTTTTTAACTGATTGTAATTATGGATATTTTTTCTGGGAAATACTTCATTTGTGTCGCAGCGATTATTATAAAAAAAACATTTGAAAAAAGGACGATCAGGGGTTGACTTTTAATTTCCTTTCTTTATAATAAATAAAATTGCGCTAATACATGGAAGCGCATAGGTCTCCTTCGAGAAGATTAATATATGACATAAATGCATGTATTATACCGGATACGTTGGGAACCGGCATTACTTTATATTTTTTTTCAGGAGATTGCCAATATGGCTAATGGTATTGTAAAATGGTTTAACGACTCTAAGGGTTTTGGTTTTATTGAACAAGAAGACGGGAAAGATGTATTTGTACATCACACCGGAATTAATGCAACGGGCTTTAAGTCTCTGAACGAAGGGGATCGAGTCTCTTTTGACATTGAAGAGGGACAAAAAGGCCCTGCGGCAACTAACGTAACAGTATTGTAGTCAGCCGTTTTACTCGGCCTCTAAAGTCATCTTGGTGACTTGCTGAAATTAAATCCCTGGACAGGT
>CAYSSE010000110.1:0-12666 GCA_964433355.1 uncultured Desulfocicer sp. | reverse complement strand
TAAAATTCAATGATGTTGGTTGCCGCCATGGTGGACATGGTGTCCCGGGATTCCATGGTGGCAGATCCGATATGGGGAAGCACGCAGACATTTTCCATGGACAGCAACGGGTTATCTTTATCCATGGGTTCTGGGTTGGTAACATCCAATCCTGCACCCCAGATCTCTCCCTTTTCCAGGGCATGAATCAAATCTGTCTCATTGTGAATCATACCCCGGGCCGTATTAATGAACATGACTGAGGTTTTCATTTTTCCAAATGTTACCCGGTTGAACATCTCTCTGGTTTCAGGGGTTAAAGCGCAATGCACAGAAACAATATCACTTTGTGCCAGCAGCTCATCAAATCCCGTAAACCGGGCATTAAACCGCTGCTCCGCCACGGGGTTGGGGGTGCGGTTATGGTAGAGGATATCCATGTCATAGGCCCCCTGGCACCGTTTGGCCATTTCCATGCCAATACGACCCATTCCCACAATGCCAAGGGTTTTATTCATCAGCTCCATGCCCCGGAAGGCTTTGGGTTGAAAGGTTTTCCATTGATCTTTGAGAATGGTTTTATGACAATAAAACATTTTTCTGGCCGTGGCGATCATCAGCCCAAAGGCAATGTCTGCCGTGGCCTGGTTCATGGCATTGGGGGTGTATCCCACGGGAATGCCCCGACGGGTAGCTTCTAAGATATCGATGTTGTCATAGCCCACGGCAAACTGGGAGATGATGTCCAGATGGCTGCACTGATCCAAAAAATAGGCATCAATCTTTTCCGTCATGGTGCAGAAAATGGCGTTGTGTTGTTTTGCCTTTTCAATGAGTTCCGACTGGGTCATGGGGGTGGTGCTGTCCCACAGGGTGATGTCAAAGCCTTCATTCTTAAGCATTTTAATGCCAGCATCGGGGAAATCCCGGGTAACAAGTATTTTTTTATTTTTCATAAAAAATCGGCAAAGCCCCCAAATGCTTCAGTTCAAGGAAGAATTGCCACCTCCATTTTAGATTACATTTTAAAAATTTTCAAACAGCACAGATGACAGATACCGTTCTCCGGCATCGGGTAAAACGGTTACGATGAGTTTTCCCTTATTCTCTGGCAATGCACCGATTTTCAAGGCACCGACAACGGCTGCACCACTTGAGATACCGCAGGTGATCCCCTCTTCCAGGTGCAGTCTTCTGGCCATATCAATGGCCTCGTCACTGGTCACCGTCATGACTTCATCCACCAGATCCAGATCCAAAATATCAGGTTTAAATCCGGCGCCTATGCCCTGGATTTTGTTCACCCCCGGCCCCGGAGAAAAGGGTTTATCTGCTTTTAATGCACTTAAAACGGCAGTGTGGACTGGCTCCACGGCAACCGTTTGAATGGCATTGCCCTTTTTTTCCTTTAAATACCGGGCAACCCCGGTGATGGTGCCCCCGGTGCCCACACCGGCCACAAAGATATCAATTTCCCCACCGGTGTCTTCAAAGATTTCAGGGCCAGTGGTTTTATAATGGATGGCCGGGTTGGCCGGATTGGAGAACTGGTTGGCCATGTAGTATCGCTCCGGGGCCTGGGCAACCAGCGTTTCGGTCTTGGCAATGGCCCCTTTCATCCCCTTGGCCCCTTCGGTGAGGATCAGTTCAGCCCCAAAGGCCTGGAGCATGCGCCGCCGCTCCATGGACATGGTTTCCGGCATGGCAAGTATCAGGGGGTATCCCTTTGCTGCGCACACATAGGCAAGCCCGATGCCGGTGTTACCACTGGTGGCTTCAATGACCGTGACATCCTTAGATCCGGGGACCAGAATTCCCTTTTCTTCGGCATCCCATATAATGGACGTCCCCACACGACATTTCACCGAGTAGGCGGGGTTGCGTCCCTCAATCTTAGCGACAATGGTGCAATCAAGGTCTTTTGTCACATTATTCAAACGTACCAGGGGAGTTCTTCCGATACTCATACTGTTATCTTCAAAAATCTGTTTCATTGTATGTCTCCTTAATATTTCGCCAATGCCAAAGTGAAAAAAGTAATTGCAAAGATTGTGCTTTCCCAAAGTGCCAAGCCGGTCCTGCCTTAAATGGGTAACCGAATCTTTAATTCAGGAGGGGTAGTTGACTTAACGACGATTCTTTTTTTTGAAGCCTTTGCTTGCTTCCGTTTTTTTTTGCTCTTGGTTTTTTTGGATGTAGGAATAGGATAATCTATTGATGATGAAAAAGCATCTGATTTTTGATTAAAACAAGCCCACCAGGATATGGCCTTGTGCATATCTTCATAATTATTTCGTTCAAGATCCTCTTTTAACTTTTCAAGACACTTATCCTTACCCATTTTCAGGGCTTCTTCAAAAGCACCGTAGTGAATCATACCAGGCGCTATTAACCCATCTTCATAGCACTACAGCGACACTTTCATGATCTAAGTACCCGAGTATATATTCCTCAAAATAAAATCCATAAATATCAACGGCATATCTCTGTGGAATACCGAAAAACATATGCATGGGTACTTACCCTTTTTATATGGAATTTTCAAGTGTGTTTCCCCACCTTTCAGCACTCTATTTTAGTAAGACAAGCAGGCGGTCCGCTACCATGGCCAGAGCCATCGGGTGTGATGGCAAGTGGGTCATTCATCCAGCCCAGGTTGATACGGTAAACCAGGTATTTACTCCTTCGGAACAGGAGATCGCCAGGGCAAGGTCAATCATTGAGGCGGTCGGTGCCGCAGAAAATTCGGGAAAAGGAGCCATTGCCATTGAGGGCAAAATGGTTGACCAGGCAACCGTGAGGCTTGCAAGACTGCTGTGGGAAAAAGCATCTCATCTTGGGCTCGTCTAAAGCATTTCTCTCCTATTGTAGAAAGAGATAGTGTGGTATAATTAAAGTTATGAACGATTCTGAACTCCGGTGGGGAGATAAAAGTACATTTGCTAAGGTTCTTAGCCGAACTCTTTTCCGGTTTTATTGTCCGGAACGGCTTGGCCAGCTACTGAAGGCTTTTTTACGGAGGACGAAGAGGTTCCAGACCTCTTCCAGTAATTCATTTAAATTACGCTTGTTTTAGATTTAGAATAAGCTTAAGGGCACGACAGGGAGATGATTATGATTTCTGCGCTCCAAAGCAGTTTGTCCGCCATAAAAGCATTTGGGGAAAAAACAAATGTTTCAGCGCACAACATTGCCAACATGAATACGGACAACTTTCAAAGCAGCCGTACCACACTTGTTGAAGACAAACAGGGTGGAGTAAAGGTTCAAATCAGCAAAGAGGCTCGTGAAAAAGATTTGGCCGTAAAAAAAAATTCGGAAAATCAACCGTCTGACACCGATCTTGCCAGTGAATTAACACAGACAATACTCTCTCAGCATGGCTATGAAGCCAATCTTAAGACCGTATCCACCCATGATAAAATTCTTGGTATTGTTATAGATATGATCGAGTGAATTTTTAATGGCGTCCCCGGAATTATGGAATTAAATATGGTGTCCCCGTCCCCGCAATGAACTGCCCAAGGCATGGAATGTTTATTGATCGACAGGCTGTTACGGGATAGCAATAATGTGTGCTTAGAAATGATTCTGAAATAACGACATCCTTCAAAAGGATCTTACTCTTTCTTAGAGCATTTCCCATTTGCAGAGGATTTTTCCCCAAAAAGCTGTAAAGCATTTTTGGACTCATATGAACGATGCCGAAATAACATGCCCATTTAAAAAGCAGAGAACACGACCCTTCAACGGTAACGTGTTCTGAAAAGGGTAAGTTATTTAAGACTGTTCCTAAATGAATTTTGAAGGTAAGGAGACACCCATGCAGAGCAGAAAAATTATTCACACCGTCAGTTGCCATGCAGAAGGAGAAGTGGGAGATGTTATTGTGGGGGGAGTGGCGGTACCGCCGGGCGATACCCTTTGGGAGCAGTCCCGGTGGGTTGATCCAGGCCAGGGCCGACTGTGCCGACGGTCGGGTAAACCGAATCACCATCACCAATGTACCCTCCTTTGTCCATCGCCTGGATGCCGATCTGGAAGTGCCGGGAATCGGAACGCTTAAGGTGGACACCGCCTATGGAGGGGATTCCTTTGTTATTGTCGATGCCCGGAAACTGGGTTTTGAGGTGCAGCCTGACGAAGCCCGGGAACTTGTTGAAACCGGGATTAAAATCACCAATGCCGCCAATGAGCAGCTGGGATTCTATCACCCGGAAAATCCGGACTGGACCCATATTTCTTTTTGCCAGATGGCGGCACCCTTAAGGAAGGAAAACCATGTACTGGTGGGGAAAAACACAGTGGTCATTCAACCGGGCAAGCTGGACCGCTCTCCCACGGGTACGGGCTGCTCTGCCCGCATGGCGGTTCTGGCCCGGAGGGGCATGATCAAACCCGGCGACGCTTATATCGGAGAATCCATCATCGGCTCCCGGTTTCATTGCCGGCTGGAATCGTCGGTCCAAGTGGGAGATTTTGATGGCATTGTGCCCTCCATCAGCGGCCGGGCCTGGGTGACCGGTACCCACCAGCATATGCTTGATCCCCAGGATCCCTGGCCCCAGGGATATCAGGTGGCTGATACCTGGCCGAAAATTTAATGATGGGGCAAAAAAATGATTGATTCCGATACATGCCAACTTGTAAGGGACTTGCCCGAGAATAGACTACCACTACCCCCAGTTTAATATGTTGATATTGCATGATAAAAAAATTTAAATTGGTAGCTTATTTCCGTCCAAATTCCTAAACTCACAGGAAAATATTCCTTACTGTTTGACACAAACCTTCCAGGAATTCTGGATCATTCAAGTTTTTTAAAAAATGAAATAAAGCAAAAGCAGATGCGTTCTTCGTCGAAAAAGCAAGGGAACCGGCACTCGCAGCTCACGTTCATTGAACCTGAAGAGGAGAAATAACCATGAAGTTGAATATCAATTCACTCTGTTATTCAGGCGCATTAATTACTGTTATGTGGACCTTGCCCAACATTTTTTTGCATACAAGGTCAAAAAATCAGCATCGGTGACAATGCCAGCCATAAAATAGATACCAGGGTATGCTGTGACCAAACCGATGAACACACCCTGGTGTCAGATATGCAAAATCGGCTATATTTCTACAACAAGGTACCCATGGCCTGGCCGCTGATTAAACAGCTCAGTTATGCCCTACATATAGCTATATATAGAGGTTTAGAAATGAGAAATAAATTTCTTGGAACTGGTTATCAAGGATTTCATCCACTAAGGAAAATTCGTGTAGCTATGCGTGGCGTACGTTATGCAGTATTATTTGATCTCGCCGTGACATACAAATTAGTGCTATCGGTTTCTATCTTAGCAGGTTGCTTTTACTACCGCCAATGGCTTGATTTTGGTTTAGTGGTAGTTTCAACGGGTTTAATGCTCGTCTCAGAAATTTTTAACACTACAATTGAGGCACTCTGTGATTTCATAGAATCTAATGAAAATCCAAAAATAGGAATTATTAAAGATATCGCAGCAGCGGCCGCAGGAATTAGCATATTGGTCTGGTTTATAATTGTAACTATTGAATTAATACGTGTCTTGCAGATAGTTGTATAGCTGTAGCTGCTTGATTTCATAATCGACCCAATTTTTGAACCGTTCTGAGGCTGAAGCTGCTCCGATGGTGAAGACAATGAGTCCGAGAACAATATAGTAAGTACCCGAGCAGATATTCCTCAAAATAAACCCCATAAATATCAATGGCATATGTCTATGGAATACCGAAAAACATATGTTTGGGTACTTACACCGGGGACAAGAAGTGGCTTTGCTCTATCGTGATTAGGGCTGAACTTCAGCCAAGACATTCAGACCCTGCTGGAACTGGTCTCGTCTTTAAGGAACGAGGTGGTGGCAGCTTTCTGGATGGCGGCCACAGCGGGATGCTTGATAATCCGCTCCACAGAGATAGCGTAGAATTGTTCTCTGACCTTATGGGAGCGGCCGATCACTGACAGATCGTACTGCTGCTGGATTTCTTGTTCAATGACCGATGGCCCAGCGAAAACCCCATCCCCTGCCTGGCCAAAAATCTTGAGAAGCGCCTGATCATCGAACTCCCCGACAACCATTGGATGGATATCGAGCGAGTCAAACCAGCGATCCAGAGAGCCCCGCAGGGCTGACATGGACCCTGGAAGCAGCATGGGAATACCGTCCAGTGATTTCGGGAAATTGACAGCCAGGTCGGTTGCCATCGCATGGACTGCAAAAAAGGTTACACCGCACTCGCCCAAGAGGTGGCTGAAAGCCTTGACGCTCAGCCCGGGTTTTACCGGCGTATCGGTCAGCACCATGTCTAAACCATGAATAGAGAGTTCGGCCAGAAGATGTTCTTCTTTGCCTTCACGGCAGACAAGGCGGATCTGCTCGGGAAGTGAAAAGACAGGTTCGAGGAGCTTCCTGACCACCAGCTTCGGAAGGGCATACACAACCCCGACGTTAAGCCGGAGAGGACCGGATACAGGTCTTCCCCTTACGGTGTCCACGAGTTCCCGGCCAAGGGGAAAAATTTCGTCTGCATACCGGAAAACCAGCCGCCCCATGTCTGTCAGCTCCAGGTTACGGCCTGTTTTTCGGAACAGCTTACCTTCCAGCATCTCCTCAAGTTTCCCTATCTGTGCACTTATTGTTGAAGGTGCAAGCCGCAGCCGTTCACTGGCTCTGGTGATATTTTCTTCCCTTGCAGTTTCCCAAAAGTAGTAAAGATGATGATAGTTAAGCCATTCCAAAGCCAATCTCCTGTAAATCTTTCGTTTATTTCGAAAGATCATGCCATATTTTTCTAATTGTTGCAATGCTTGTTTCAGCTTATAGTGTAATCCAGGACATATACAGGTTTCTGAAAGGAGTATGCAATGCTGATTGAAGTGAATAGTAAACTGACAGAGATGGACAGAAAAATTCATCACACAGCAGAGCAGCCGTTCGGGTTTTCTCTCAACCTTGGGCACATACTAGAGAACTTTAAAAGAAAGGACGTTTCATGAGCAGCTCACACCTTCTCGGTATAACTACATTTGCCTATCTACTGGCAACAATTCTCTATATAGGGAGGAGTTAATAGTGATACCTTATTGTATATTGGTCAGTTAAATGCTTAACGTAAAAAGACATGTTACAAATGCGGCAGAGACGGGTGGTAAAGCAGAGCCAAAAAAGAGGAAACGTTCCCTGTAATTTCTGTTCACACCGCAAGACAAATAAGCACCAATGTTATTTTACCCCGCAAGAAAGCTCTATCAAACAACACACAGGAGGTCAACTCAATATGAATGCATATTCTCAAACAAATCATGCAGGTGCCCAGGTAAAAGTCAATTCGTTTATTAGAAGCGTCTACAACTGGATGGCCATCGGGCTTGCGCTTACTGCCGGAACATCCTTCTACGTGGTCAACAGCGAGACCCTTTTGCAGATAATTTTCGGTAATTCCCTTGTCTTTTTCGGACTGATTATTGGAGAACTCGGGTTAGTCTTCTATCTCAGCGCCCGAATCCAGAAAATCAAGGCATCGACGGCCACATCTCTTTTTGTATTATACTCCATTCTCAACGGAGCAACCCTGGCAGCTATTTTTCTGAGGTTTACCGGGGCTTCCATTATGTCCACGTTTCTGACCTGCGCTCTTACATTTGCCGCGTGCAGCGTTTATGGCATGGTGACCAAACGTGACCTGACGTCCATGGGCGGTTTCCTCATGATGGGACTCTTTGGAATCATTATTGCTTCTGTTATAAACATGTTTATTGCAAGTCCTGGAATGAGCAAAGTTATTGCCTACGTTGGCGTACTCGTATTTGTCGGTTTGACTGCCTATGACACTCAAAAGCTTAAGGGAATGGCCCTTACCCAGCCTGCCGATGCCAGCGGAGCCATGGTGCGTAAAGGGGCAATTATAGGTGCATTAAGGCTTTATCTTGATTTTATCAACATGTTTATCATGCTGCTGCATATTTTCGGACTTTAAAATATCGAACTTTAAAAATATAGAATACTGATATATATAAACAATTTGACGCGAATCTCTATCTACAACATGTAATGTTTTACCTCAAAATACAAAAAAAGAAAATTTTGAATGAAGGAGTTTTGGTGTTATGAACAATGAACTTGAAAAACTATATTCTCGTATTATTCAGCGAACCACAATTAATCTGAGAGAATTAGAATTTGACGTAAAGCCATATGTATGGAAACTGATTCCACCGGGTCAGATGGAAAAATTCTATGCTTTTTATGGCATAACCGACAATCATCCAATAAGCTTTTATTTCAAACACTCCGGGCTTGCCGGGAGTTATTTTTTGGGGAAATGCCAGGTGATCAACTCCTTGCTGTATAAGTCCGATATCCGGGGCGATGAACTGAAAAAAAAGGGAGATGTGCTACCGTTTAAGCACTTTAAAATTGAGCTTTCCAAAGATGAAGAAATATATATCGAGGATAGCGCATTAATCAAAACAATGGTTCATAACTATTCCCATGACCCTGAATCATTGGAGCAATTCTTTATCAAAAACACGGTGGCTACACATTATTCAAATATCCATGGAGCACCGTGCGATGGATGTTTTATCGAACCTTTTGCCACTGTTGACCTGACAACGGCTCACGACTGTGTAATTGGTGCATTTTCATATATTCAGGCCGGAGAAATCAACCACCTGAACATTGCACCGGGAACTATTTGGGTCCGGAGCCCCGATGACTTTAATTTTGCATACCGGCATCCCCAGAATCGGCTGAAAAAGTACATTGATTTCACAGCAGAGAGCCAGCCCCAGGGGATTTTTATCAATTTTATGGAAGAACGAAAAGAAGCTTTCCAAAGAGTATTTAATGCGATGAACCTTGAATCTATAGAACCTCTTCCCGATACTTCTTCTCTGGATAGATATGCGGTTATAGATCTTCAGACCCAAATCGGTGAGAATGTGCTTGTGGCTCAAAGGGCTTTTCTAAAAAATGCCTGGTTAGGTAAGGGCGCAAATGTCCAGGAAAACTGCTTTGTTATAAATTCGCGTTTAGAGGGGTTCAATATTACAGCGCATGGTGCAAAAATCATAGAAGCGGATTTGGGTCGGAATGTTTTTGTCGGGTTCAACAGTTTTTTGCAAGGCAAAGTCAATAGCAGGCTTACTGTGGGTAAAGAGTGTGTTATTATGCCTCATACGATAATCGACATTGATGAGCCCCTCGTAATACCCGAACGCTATGTGGTTTGGGGGTTGATAAACGATGAAAAGGATCTTGAAAGCAATAGTTTGTCCATCGACGATTTTTTGGCCATTGAAAACAAACTTGAAAAAGGGCTTATGACTTTCGAGGGCAGTGGCAAGTGTTTTATTACAGCCTTTCAAAAGAGAATTCATCATATATTGGAAGTAAACGGCGCATTTTTTGATTCCAAAGATAACAGAGGGCATGCCCAAAAGAATCAGGATATTTCATTTAATATAATTCAGCCTTATCCAAGGGGAACTTTAAAAGGCTTATATCCGACTATCTCGATACAACCTTAAGGGGTTGGAACAAAATTGTTCATTAAAAAATTGGCATACTTCATATCATCCCAAAAGTACTTTACACTTTTTGGGGAATGATTCCTTAAAAATGGGGACATTGCTCCAAGGAGTGTAAACTGGGAAATGAAGGATACCAAAAAATTTCGAGCTGTGTGGGTACCAATTATCTACAGCATTTGGCAAGGCAAATAAAATCAATTTTATTTGCCTTCCATATTGTATTGTTAAATTACAAATATCACTGGAATACTGCTTCAAATCGGGTCAACAAAATGCTATCCGCACAGCTCGAGTTTTTTTAGCCATCACAGATGCCTGTAATGACATCACTTATTTCTCATTATTAAAATTCGGCTACCCACTTAAGTCGGGACAGCCTTTAAAATCAAGCGTCTCAGAAACCTTAATTTTAGGGGGCTGAAAGCTCATTATCCACATAAAACGGCTTGAGAATATCCCGCCTTAAGTGGGTAGCCTAAAAATTCACCACAAGGTGGCCGACGTTATGATTAATCCCCAGTTACATAAAAATCAGACGAGATCAAAGCGATCAAGGTTCATGACCTTGTTCCACACTGCGACAAAGTCTTGCAGGAACTTCTCCTGACAGTCCCCACATCCGTAGACTTCCGCCAGGGCCCGCAGTTGGGAATTCGAACCAAAAATCAGATCAACACGGGTGCCGGTCCACTTGAGTTCGCCGGTTGCGCGATCACGACCTTCGAACAGGTCTTCGTCTTCTGAGGTTGCCTTCCACGTGGTGCCCATATCAAGGAGATTTACGAAAAAATCATTGGTGAGTATCTCTGGGCGTTTGGTGAAAACGCCGTGTTGGGACTGACCCAAATTGGCATTCAAGACCCGCAACCCACCAAGAAGAACTGTCATTTCAGGAGCAGTCAGCGTCAGCAACTGGGCGCGATCAACCAACATCGACTCTGCCGATACAGTGTATTTAGTTTTGAGATAATTACGGAACCCGTCTGCACCGGGTTCAAGCACGTGAAATGAGGTCACGTCGGTTTGTTCCTGGGATGCATCTGTACGTCCCGGTGTAAAGGGAAGGACCACATCCTGTCCGGCATTCTTTGCAGCCAGCTCTACACCGGCACACCCGCCCAGGACAATCAAATCGGCCAGGGAAACCTTTTTTCCACCTGTCTGGGCACTGTTGAACCCCTGTTGAATTCCCCCAAGGGTCTGCAACACCGTTGACAGTTGGGCTGGCTCATTGACTTCCCAATCCTTTTGCGGTGCAAGACGAACTCGTGCCCCATTGGCACCACCCCGCTTATCAGACCCCCGGAATGTGGATGCCGAGGCCCAAGCCGTGGAAACCAGTTGGGAGACAGACAGCCCCGAGGCAAGTATTTTACCTTTAAGCGCCACAATGTCCTGGTCGTCAATCAGATCATGATCTACCGCAGGCACTGGATCCTGCCAGACCAATTCCTCCGCTGGAACCTCCATGCCCAGATAACGTGACCGGGGGCCCATATCGCGGTGGGTAAGCTTGAACCATGCCCGGGCAAAGGCATCGGCGAACTCATCTGGATTTTCGTGGAATCGCTTGGCAATGGGTTTATAGATGGGGTCCATCCTCAAAGCGAGGTCTGCCGTGGTCATGATGGTTGTAACCCGCTTGGACGGATCATGGGCCGCAGGGGCAAGATCTTTTTCATCTGGATTAACCGGAACCCACTGGGAGGCGCCAGCGGGGCTCTTTACCAAATTCCAATCATAACCGAACAGCAAATCAAAATACCCCATATCCCACTGAATTGGGTTTGCCGTCCATGCCCCTTCAATGCCGCTGCTGATGGTATCATCCCCCTTCCCGCTGCCAAAACTACTCTTCCAGCCAAGTCCCTGCTCTTCAATACCGGCAGCCTCGGGTTCTGGCCCCACCAGTGCTGCATCACCGGCCCCATGGCACTTGCCAAAGGTATGCCCACCAGCCACCAATGCCACGGTCTCTTCGTCGTTCATGGCCATGCGGGCAAAGGTATCTCGAACATCATGGGCCGAGGCCACCGCATTGGGTTCGCCATTGGGACCTTCTGGGTTCACGTAGATCAACCCCATCTGCACGGCGGCAAGGGGATTTTCAAGTTCCCGCTCACCGGAATAGCGCTTGTCACCCAGCCACTCACTCTCAGTTCCCCAGTAAATGTCCTCTTCCGGTTCCCATATGTCCTCACGCCCGCCACAAAAGCCAAAGGTCTTAAATCCCATGGACTCAAGGGCGCAATTGCCAGCAAGAATCATCAGATCGGCCCAGGAGATCTTATTGCCGTATTTCTGTTTGATGGGCCAGAGCAGACGGCGGGCCTTGTCAAGGTTCACGTTGTCCGGCCAGCTATTAAGCGGGGCCAGTCGCTGGTTGCCGGAGCCGGCACCGCCCCGCCCATCGCCCATTCGATATGTGCCTGCGCTGTGCCAGGCCATGCGGATGAAAAGGCCCCCGTAGTGACCGTAATCCGCCGGCCACCATTCCTGGGAGTCGGTCATCAGCGCATAAAGATCTTCCTTAAGCGCACCCAGATCAAGTTTTTTGAATTCTTCAGCATAGTTGAATTCCGCCCCCATGGGATTACTCATCTGAGAATTTTGATGCAGGACCTTGAGATTAATTTGGTTCGGCCACCAATCGCGGTTGGACGTGCCACTGCCAGCAGTGGGGTTAGCAGTTTGTCCCGTTACCGGGCACTTGCCATTTTCATTAGCCATGTTGACCTCCTCATTTTTTGTTCAAAGGGATAAGATACTATGTGATAACAATTATCAATTAATGGCAAAAAAAATATTAAACTTTTTCTGCCATGCAATTGCTACAAATACCGAAAAAGTCCAATCGGTGATTCAGAATTTTAAAGTTAGTCTCTACAGCGACCTCGTCTTTGAGAACATCCAGATTGCCCAGATTCGAATCGACTACCTTTTTGCACTTAGTGCATATCACGTGGGGGTGAGGGTAAGGTTTATTTCCGTCATATCGATTGCTCCCGTCCGGGAACCCCAGCTCAAGAACCTCACCCAGTGATTTTATTAATACAATATTTCTGTATACCGTGGCAAGGCTCATTGTTGGAAAATCTTTTTTAATTTCATCATGGATATCTTCA
>CAYSSE010000109.1:0-12740 GCA_964433355.1 uncultured Desulfocicer sp. | reverse complement strand
CAGTGAATCTTACAAGCCGTATCCAGGCCACCGCTCTGGGGGATGAAATTGTGATTTCCGATGCGGTGTTCCGTCATCTGAAAACGGAACTGAAGGTGTTCCGATCCTTTGATGCGCAATTTAAAGGGATAGAAGACCCTGTGTTACTTCATGTTCTGGGCCCAGTACCCCACACTTGAAGGCTCTTTGCTTAAATTTTCTAAATAATAATAGGCATCCTTCATATCCTATCAAAACAACTCGTCCTGAAAAATGGGATTTTTACTTTAGCAAATTTAAACCGTTGAATGAACAACACCTTCGCCAAATTTAAAATCGGTTTAATTTTTTACAATTAAACAACCACATATTATGCGAATATAATTCTTAATGCACTATATATTGATTGGATTTTAGGCTAAAATAAAATTGGCGAAGGTATTGATGAAGGATGCCTAATTATCCTATCTGCCCTACATTAATTTTTCAAGGTGGATGTATCGGACATGATGCGGCGCATGGTCAAGGAGGGGCTGTTCAAGTTTGACGGCACCAAATTTTTTCCTGAAAAAAGGGCCAACACCTCAATTTTTTTAGTTTTTACGGATAAATAATGAATGATCAGATTTTTAATTTTGGAAAGTTGATTCCTGATTTCAGCCTCTTTTTTAATTGGTCCATAAGTTCTTCAGAAGGTATAAGTTCCCTTTTTTGTTCTTTTCTAATCGGGGTTTTTTGCCTTTTCCTTTTGGCAGCACTCTTCAGTACGGGCAAAAGCCTTCATAAAATATTTTTTTATTTTGGAATTTTAAAAGATATTACAAAAGAAAATCTTGTAACCAGAAGAACACAAATAAAACAAGATGCCTCTAAAAATAAAGGCTGCGGCTGGCTCTGGAAAGAATTTGATGAAACGCTGGTCTACTCGGAAAAACAAAACAAATTTTTTAATACAGTGGATGCCGATTATTTCTTTAACACAAAAATCCTTGCCAATGGTATTTCAAACAGTAGAATGATGGCGGCAGTTCCCAGTTTCTTAACCGCCATAGGGGTTCTTGGAACCTTTACCGGTCTACAGCTCGGCATAGGCGGTCTGGATTTAGATACCCAGAATACCGAAATCTTGAAACATGGAATTGCCTCAGTTGTACATGGTGCCTCGATTGCGTTTACGACTTCTGTCTGGGGGGTTTTTCTAAGCTTATGCTTTAATTTCATTGAAAAATTGTTTGAGTCCATCCTCCAACATTTTATTACCAAACTTCAGGACAAAATAGACTTCCTGTTTCCAAGAATCAATGCAGATCAATCCCTCCTGGACATTTCAAATTCCAGCAAAGCTTCAGAAGAAGCCCTCATGGGACTTGCTGAAAAAATTGGAAACACCATGCAAAAAGCAATGTTTGAAATGGGAGAAAATGTTCAAATAGGGATGGAAAAAAGCCTGAAAAAAGTTATGGGGCCCGGTATTGCAAAGCTTGTTAATGCATCAGTGGCTCTATCAGAAAGCCAGGCCGACGGTTCCCAGCAGGTTTTAAAAGAATTGATCGGTAAATTTACAGATGGACTGGGCGCAGAGGGAAAAAAACAGCAGGAACTGATGGCCTCAACCTCAGGGGAAGTTAAAAAGGTGATGTCCTCCTGGGGGAATGATATGAATCGCTTTTTTTCCCGCCTTGAACACCAGTTCACCACCATAGAGGAGGAAAGCCGGAGACAAAATGAGCTACTTGAAGAGAGACTTCGCCACAATTCTGATTCCCAAAAGAAAAATACAGAAGAAATCACAGAGCAGTTGACCCATATAATGAGCCGATATGCCGTGAATTTGGAGCAAAAACATGAAAATATGACCCAGACAGACTCCCAACGTCAGAAAGCGTTTGAAGGACAGGTAACCCATTTAAATAAAAATCAAACCACAATGATGGCTCATTTTTCGGAATTAATCGACAAACACACCATTGCCTCAAAATCAGTGATTGCCCAGGTAATGAGCCTGGGTAAGGAAATTCTGGGGATTCAAACCGGTTTGAAAACGGTATCCACCCAAATGGAATCCGCCGGAGAAAATCTTCATCAGACGGCGATAACCCTGCAAAAGACCACAAATAGTGTCAACAAGTCCAATGACACCCTCACCGGTGCCATCCTGGACGCCACGCGCAGCAATACGGCGCTGTCCAACATGAATAGGGAAGTTGCCTCTGAAGTCAGAAACCTCTTAGCATCAATCACTTTCCTGAAAAATGATTATATACACACCACAGACCTGTTAAAACAAGCTTCACAGCATGCAAAATCAACCTTTGGTGAACTTTACAAACACCAGGCATCCTATCGCTTGTCGCTTAAAAAACACATTGATGAAACAATGGCGCAAGTAGATCAATTAATGAAAAATTATTCCAAACAAATGGATCATGCCCTCACCGGCTATGCCCAACAATTAAATAATGCTTTAACCAATTATGGGAGGCATGTGGAAGGGCAGACCCAAACACGAATGCAGGCATGGGATAAGGAAACACAAAACTACACATCTGCCATGCTGGGAGTTGTCCAGGCAATGAAAGTGCTTGTGGAGAAAATGGATACAAAAAATGTGCGATAACACATTGGATTTTAAATCATGAGAATGGGTATTAATCGAAGTAAAAGCAGAAATGTTGATGAAGAAAATCCCTATTGGATGTCCTTTTCCGATATCATGTCAGCTCTTCTTGTTATTTTCATACTGGCATCCATGATGCTTATTCTTGATTTAACGGAAACCAGAAACAAAGTTGATCAACAAATAGAGTTCCTTGCCAAAGCCAATCAGGTAAAAGGGTTGATTTTGACTGAAATGAAAAGAGAACTTGATAAAAAAGGTATTAGTGTGGAAATAGTGGACAACGATTCAATTCTCCGAATACCGGCAGATCAACTCTATTTTGAAAGTAATGAGTACCAGATTCCAGATGAAAAAACTTATGCAGTAACAACCATTGGAAAAATATTATATGAAACCATCACCAGAAAAACCCGAAATCAATACATTGATACAATTTTTATTGAGGGGCACACTGACAGCCAGCCCATGAACCTTGGCATGGGAAATTGGGGGTTATCAACCTACCGAGCCATTGAAGTCTGGAATCATTGGCAAAACGATGCTGATATTGGAGAATCCATAAGTAGTATAAAAAACAGTTCTGGAAAGTTTATGTTTTCCGTGAGTGGATATGCCGCTACCCGGCGATTTATCATTGATGATGATACCGATGAAAAGAGACGTCACAATAGAAGAATTGATATCCGTTTTACCGTTAAACAGCCTAATATAAAGGATTTAAGCAATATTAAAGACAGTATTGGATTGTAATAGGAAGCGATTAATTCTGAAAGCCTCTGGTAGTAAAACAGGTACCTTTTATCGTTATTAAAAAAATCATCTAAAGCCCTTAATTAATTATTTGTTTCAAACTTTTAAAGTAGGTCAACACTTGTAGACTTATCCGAATCAGATGATAGGATCAATACCTTCGCCAAATTTTTAAATGCTCTTTGAATTAACGCATCGGGTCTCCATATGGTATTTTTGAATCTTTGCTACCCCAGTATACGGTGTGTTTTTTGATTGGAAATAAAATTGGCGAAGGTAAGTACTCACACATATGTTTTTCGGTATTCCGCAGACATATACCATTGATATCTATGTGTTTTGTTTTGATAAATATATGCTCGGGTACTTATTGAGAATAAGATAATATAGAAAAAAACGGGGTTGGTTCTAAGATCGACCATTTCTGATTATTGAAAAATTCACTGCGCTATAACTATTTAATAATACAGCTAATATTTTTATGTGAATTTGAGCACTGACTGCAAGTGGCCGACGTTAGAACCAAGCCCAAAAAAACTCAAAGGAGGCATTTTATGGATATGTATATCATTACAGGCGGTTCTAAGGGGCTTGGGGGCTCTTTTGTAAGGCATTTGGAGTCCACGGATGCGATGGTGGTTTCTCTGTCTCGGACAAAACCGCCGGGCCGGTGTGTTCATAAATCTGTGGATCTGTCCCGACCTGAGATTCTTGGGGAGGTTATGGTTTCCGTGTTTAAAGAGACCGATTTGTCAGAGGTGTCATCGGTGACACTTATCAACAATGCGGGGACACTTCTGCCCATTGGGCCTGTGCAAGGTCTTGAGCAGGGGGAGATCATCTTTAACACCAGTGTAAACTTCATGGCACCCATTGTGCTGACATCCATTTTCATCCGGGAGTTCCAGGAATTTCCTGGTGACAAACGGGTGGTGAATCTTTCATCGGGGGCTGCCACGACTCCTTACGAGGGGTGGAGTCTCTATTGTGCATCCAAAGCCGGTCTTGAACAGTTTACTCGGTGTGTGGCAAAGGAGCAGGCAAAATTGGATGCCGGTGTGTTGATCATTAATTTTAATCCCGGGGTTATGGATACAGGCATGCAGGCCGCCATTCGGGGGACATCCGATCAGCAATTTCCGACCCGGCAGCGGTTTGTGGATCTTCATAAAAATCAGGTTTTAATGGATCCGGATATTGTTGCAGCCTGTCTTCTCCGGGGCCTTGGGGCCGGAGATCTGGTGTCCGGGGAAACCTATGGCCTGGCGGATTTTAACTGCCTGGGGCCAGCGTGAATGGGTTGAGTTACCCTGGGGTGTGTGAGGTTAAGCAAAAAGATATTTTGGTAAATTCATCATCAAAAATTTAAACATAGTGATCAATGGCATCTATGAGAATATGCATATGGGCTTTTTCGGCCTGGGAAAGGGAAATAAATGCCGATTTTAATAATTCATCATCTGTTTTGTATGCCACAAACCGATAGAGATCAAAGGCGTGGTACTCCATATTAATGGCATTTTCAAGGATATCCAGGCCCATGGTATCACTGTCTACGGCAAGGTTGGACAATAGATCCTCCAGGCGAATTCCTCCTTCCAGGATTTCACCTGATAGTCCTGCATAAATTATTTCATAGGAAGGCACTTTGGCTATGGCCGCTTTCAAATGAGAATAAATCAATGCCGCATGGGCTGTTTCGCCGTCCCGAACCTGTTCCATCACCGGGTTAAGCCCCAAGTGGGAATACTGTTCAATGATGTGGTTGTAAAACCGGAAAGCCCCTTTCTCAAGGTTCATGGCAAATAACAGGGTTTCTTTTACCCCTTTTTTCGGATCAAAATATTTTAACTGGGGAACCTCTTTTATTGTTTTGCCTTCCCAGGCCAGCATCCCCCCGTCAATATTATAGGTTTTTCGGCCAGTGTCATCAAAGAAATCTGCCGTCAGTGCGGCAGCCTTTGATCTGGCTCCGTTCCTGCAGTAAAATATGAGATCCTTGCCGGGCAGTTCCTCCACCCGTTCTTCAAATTCTTTCAAAGGTATGAGAATCGCACCGGGAATGTGGGCATCCATATATTCCACGGGTTGCCTCACATCAATGAGAAGGTAGGCCTTTTCATGGGTTTTGGTTCTGTAGCGTTGAAAGGCTTTAACTGATATGGGTTCCATGTTCACCTGCCGTTGGGATATTTTGTTTTAAAAAGGCCAGACAAGAGGAATCAACAAGGCTGAAAGGCCGATGACCATTATATTCAATGGCATTCCAAGCTTTATATAATCCGAAAACCGGTACCGCCCGGGACCATACACCAACAAGTTGGTTTGATATCCGATGGGGGTGGCAAAACAGGCACTGGCACCAAAGCAGATACCAATGATAAAAGGCTTGGGATCTACGCCAAGGGATGTTGCCGTGGACACGGCAATGGGCAGCAGGAGAACGGCTGTGGCATTATTGCTCAGTATATGGGTACACAGGCTGGAAAGAAGAATTATCCCCAGAAGCACGGTGTTGGGGCTCATGCCATCAAACAGCGATAAAAATGCATTGGCATAAAGGGCGGTTGCACCGGTTTTCTGCATGGCAATCCCCAGGGCAATGGTGCCCACAATCAGCAGCAATACTTCGGATTCCAGGGAACGATAGGCATCTTTCAAGCTGACACAATGGGTGAGTGTCATTAAGAAGACACCCGTCAAAGAGCACACAAGGATATCCGCAAGGCCGGTTGATGCACAGAGTACCACACCCAAAAAGATAATGGCTGCCATTTTGGATTTTTCGGTGTTGATCATGGTGTGGTGGATATCTTCAACCACAATAAAATCGTTGGAATTTCGCATTTTGGAAAGCTTTTCCCTGGGACAGCGAACCAAAATTGTATCACCTATTTTAAGCTTTACTGTTTCTATTGTTCGGTTTGAATAGTGGTGGTGACGGCTCCGGATGGCGATGACCTTGATGTCCGGGTCATTTTGAAGTTCGGTGGACAAGAGTTGTTCCCGCAGTAATCCGGACAGGGGGGGTACGATTAATTCAACAATCAGGTCATCCTCAAGACCCTGACCAAAGGCCATGTCCTCCTCTCCATGAGCCAGTTCCAGTATCTGTTTCTTTAAGCAGGAAACAATATCTTCTGCAGAGCCCTTCACCAACAAGATATCCTTTTCCTTGATGGTAATGGGACTTCGGACAGGATCAAATATCTTTCCATTTCGGAACACCTCAATGACCCCCAGGCCCCAGTCTTCCTCGGCATGCTTTATGATATTTTTTTCACCAATCAAGGGGCTGTCCGGGGAGACAATAAGTTCCGCAATATATCTGTTTGCTTTGGTTTCATCGAGTTCACACACAGGGGCGGTTCTGCCGGGTAATATTCTGGGAGATACAAAAAATAAAAAGAGAATACCAACAATTGCTATGGGAATACCCACTTGGCTGAGTTCAAACATGGAAAGAGGTTCAAATCCAAAGCCTGTTGAAAGGTCACTTATAATGATGTTTGTTGAGGTACCGATCAGGGTACAAGTCCCCGCAAGAATGGATGCATAGGATATGGGCAGCAGCAGTTTGGAAGGTGAAAAATCACATTCGCAACTTAATCCCATAATGATGGGGACAAATAAAACAACAACCGGGGTGTTATTGATAAACCCCGAGGTTATAGCCACTGTTATGAGAATCAAAATGGTGGCACTGGTCTTATTGCCCTTGGATAAATGCAAAATAAGTTTGCTCACAAAATCAACGCCCCCGGTGCGAATCAGGCCATGGCTCAATAGAAACATGGCCCCCACAGTGATCACGGCGGGGTTGGCAAAGCCGGAAATCGTTTCAGCAGGGGTTAATATGCCGGTGATGGAAAGGGCAACCATAATGCCCACGGCGGTCTTATCAACGGCTATCTTCTCAGTTATCAGTAATATTAGCGCAGCTATCAAAATAGCAGAAACAAGTATAATTTGTGGATCCATTGTAAGCATAGCCTATCTTAAAAACATTGATTTAAGGAGCGACATTGAGCGGTCATGCCAATGTCAAGTTTTTTCTATGCTACCTCTCTGGTTGAAGAATTTCAATCTTAAAAAATGTTTAAATGTTGTTCTCAAGCGAGATATCAAAACTCCGGCTGGAAAAATCGGAATGTGCCCCCCAAACATTATGGTATTGGCAATGCCATAGAATATGTGATAATGAATCAAATCTACTCATGTTTTTTCCTTTTCTCAGTTATGGGGATAACCGATCTATAAGGAAGATAGACAATGTACACACAAACAGTTTTTTTTCAATACTGGTATATCACTATTGCCATATTTATTGTCTTTGCAGTGATGGGAATAGCCACATTTGTCTTTGCCCGCCTGAACAAACGGAATCGGATCACTACTGAATTATTAAAAAAAGCAAAAGTTGAGACAGAACGGCTCAATATAAATACACAGAAAATACTAAGGGAGATGCCATTTGGGGTTATTCTTGTCGGTAGGGATAGAATCATCCGCAGCGCCAACCAAGCAGCTCTTTCAATGATGGGACTTGACAGGGAGGAGGAGTTGATCGGGCAGATCTGCCACAACAACATCTGCCCTGCCGAGGAATACAACTGTCCGATTTTGGATCTTGGTCAGCCTCTGAATACATCGGATCGCATGCTGATTCGTAAAGATGGGACAAAAATTCCCATCCTGAAGACGGTAATCGAAGTGGTTCTTGATGGTGAAGAAATTCTCCTTGAAACCTTCATAGATATAACTGATAAACAAAAGACAGAATCAGACCTTCGCCATGCCCTGACCGAACAGATGGCTATTTTTGACAGCAGCCCTGTGGGGATCATGGTGTTCGAGAATCAAATTTTAACCAAAATCAACCGACGCATGGCCCAGATGCTTGGATACAAGACGGATGAAATTGTGGGTAAAGATCCCGAACAACTCCATTTGTCCATGGAAAATTTTCACGCCTTTGGGGAACAAAACTACTGGCATTTGGCAAAAAAAGAAGTAAGCAACATTGAATATCCCCTTCTTCACAAAAACGGCCACACCGTCTGGTGTCAGTTCAGCGGCAAAGCCATCGCCCCAGCTGATTTGGCAAAAGGTGCCGTCTGGGTTGTCGAGGACATAACAGAAAGGAAGCAAAAAGAGAAGGAGTTGCAACAGGCTAAAATACAGGTGAAATCTGCAACCCTTGCCAAAAGCGCGTTTCTCGCCAATATGAGTCATGAAATCCGTACCCCCATGAATGGTGTTATAGGGATGGCGTCTCTACTTTTAGATACCGTCCTTGATGAGGAACAACGCAACTACCTTGGCAGAATCAGCAAAAGTGCAGATCTCCTTTTAAGAATTATAAATGACATCCTTGATTATTCAAAAATGGAGGCAGGAAAACTGGAGTTGGAAACCCTTGATTTCAACATCCGCTCAACGCTTGAGGATGTAAGCGATGTCCTTGCAAGCTCGGCATTTGAAAAGGGGGTTGAATTTGTTTTTCTTATCCATCAGGGTATGCCAACTATGGTGAAAGGAGATCCTACTCGGTTACGTCAAATACTCATGAATATAGCCGGTAATGCCATCAAGTTTACACAAAAAGGCGAGGTGGTCATCCATGTCTTCCTGGAAAAAGAAGAATCCTCTCATGTGACCATTCGGTTTGAAGTAAAAGATACCGGCATTGGTATCCCGCAGGATCGATTGAACTCTTTATTTCAATCTTTTTCCCAGGTAGACAACTCGACAACACGCCAATATGGCGGCACAGGACTGGGCCTTGCCATCTGCAAACAATTGTGTGAAATGATGGGGGGTGAAATTGGCGTTGAGAGCAAAGAAGATGTGGGCACAACCTTCTGGTTTACCTGCGTTTTTAAGAAGAAAGAAAAACAAAAAGAGAGCCAAAGGGCTTTGCCTGAAGATATTCGGGAAAAACGAATTCTCATAGTGAATGATAATGAAACAAAGCGTATGGCGCTAAGTCATCAGTTAAAGGCAGGGCAATGCCGATATGAACAAGCGGCCGGAGGAGAGGAGGCCCTGAAAAAATTAATTGCAGCAGTTGATGAGAATGATCCGTTTCATATTGCTATTTTAGACATGCAGATGCCGGGCATGGATGGGGAGACCCTGGGACGAAAAATCAAACAGGACCCTGCTTTATGTCATACACTTTTGATTATGCTGACATTTGGCGGATTAAAAGGGGATGCCAGACGTGCACATGATATTGGATTTTCAGCATATCTTACAAAACCGATCCGGCAATCTCAACTTTTTGACTGCCTGGCTGCCGTTGTCGGTCAAAAACAGGTTGATGATCGTGGCATGCCCGAACATTTGCTTACCAAATATACTCTTTCTGACAATGCAAACCATAAAACCCGAATCCTGCTTGCGGATGATGATAAGACGAATCAATTGGTGGCGTCAACTATTTTGCAAAAAATGGGGTTCAGCGTTAGGATTACGGGGGATGGTCAACAGGCGGTGGACGCTTTTGAAGAAGAACGGTTTGATATTATTTTAATGGATGGACAGATGCCGGTCATGGACGGATTTGAGGCCACCCGGGAAATACGGAAAAGGGAAAAGAAAAAAGAGTTGACACCTATCCATATCATTGCTTTAACGGCCCTTGCAATGAAAGGTGATCGCGAAAAATTTATTAATGCGGGCATGAATGATTATATTACCAAACCGATTCAAACGGAAATTCTCTTTGAAAAAATAAATGATTATATCAAAAAATCAACAAAGGAGCATCGTTTGACTCTAACGGATGTCTTAAAAAAAGACCAACCCGATATAGTAAAAAAAACGTCCAAAGACTCATCAGCAGAGCCAATTGATCGAAAAGATCTCCTGGAAGTATTAGACAATAATATGGATCTTTTGAAGCGATGTTTTGCTGAGTATATTAAGAGTATGCCGGCTGAAATGGGCAGTATTAAAAAAGCCATTGATCTTGAAAATGCCTTGGATCTTCAAAAGAAAGCCCATAAGCTTAAGGGCATGCTCAGTTATCTTGCCGCCTATAGAGGCGTTGAAATAGCCTATCAGCTGGAATTAATGGGTAAAGAGAATCGTCTTGAGCAAGCATTTGATGCCTGGGAGACCTTGGATAAAGAATGCAAAAAAATAAAACATTTTATCAAGAATTTTAAATATTGACAAGGGTATCAAACCAGAGTCTTGAAGTTGATTTGGTTTGTTTTTAAAAGCCCTGATGATGGGAGAAAAAATCGTGAATATTCTTATTGTTGATGATGAAAAAATGAGCAGGATGACACTGGAATCTATTTTTTCTGGCTATGGCACGTGCAAGTCCTTTGAAAGTGGAAAGATGGCTGTTAAGTCATTTATCAGTTGCTTAGAGACAAAAGAAAAATTTGATTTGGTGATACTGGATATTTTTCTGGAAAATGAGAATGGCGTGGATATACTAAGATTAATTCGCTTATATGAAAAGGTTATGGGAATTACACAAGCAGATCGAGCCATTATATTCATGGCTACAAGTAACACTGACATGGATGTCGTTAAAGAGTGTATTAAAGAAGGATGCAATGATTATCTTGTAAAACCTTTAACATCAAAAGTTATTGTAGTTAAGATGGCAAAGTATCATATGACACCGTTGTCTATTTAAATGAGAAAAATTTTTGTTTTGATTAACGCTCCAGGTTCATTACTCATCTCAATGATGCCATCATGGAGTTCCACTATTTTTTTTGCTATTGCAAGCCCAAGACCTGATCCCCCATGGGTTGTTGAGCGAGATTTTTCAACCCGGTAAAATTGTTCAAAAATAAGATCAAGATCCTCTTCAGGAATCGGTTGGCCCGTGTTGGAAATTTCCAGCAGGATGCCGCTGTTTATTTTTTTGCCTTCAACAATGAGAGTACCGTTTTTTTGTAAATTGTACTTGATGCTGTTATCCACAACATTAATAAAAAGCCGGTATAATTTTTCCGGGTCTCCCTGGATGAAGAGATTTTTTTCCAGTTTATTTTCTAAACGGATGGTTTTTGATGCCAGCAATTCTTTATAGTCATCCAGTACATGATCTATCAAGGCCGTCATGTTCATTGGTTTTTTAGTAATTGTTTCCTGCTGCTCCAGGCGGGAGAGATCCAGTAAATTTTTGACGAGATGACTCATTCTGCGTGTGGTGTGAAGTTGTCTTACCAGTCCTTTGGTTGTTGAGATTGGCAGATTGTCGTTCATGAGCATCTCTTCCTGGGCCAGCATGAGACGGGTGATGGGGCTTTTAAGCTCGTGCGAGGCGTTGCCCACAAATTCCTTTTGGCGTTTAAAAGAATATTGAAGCCTGTCAAACATCTTATTCAGAGAAATTGACAGGGCGTATAATTCGTCTTTATTTTGACTCAAAGGGATTCTTTTATGTAAAGATTTCTCACTGATCTCTTTTGCCATGCGGGTGATGGAGACCACAGGAGTAAGAATTTTCCCCGCCAGTTTATAGCTGACAATTATAATGGCCAGGGTGCATAAAGTCAGGCTGAACACAATCTCTTGCAACAATTCAATCAACTCTTCCTCAAGGTCTTCAATGGGCTTGCCAATTCTAACTGAAATCGGTTGCCCCTGGAGTTGGGTTTTTGTTACCATGACCCTGAATAGGACGTCATCCTCTTTATCCTGATCAAGCCAGACCAGAGCCCTTGGAATTTTTTTCTCCACCATGTAGGTGGTTTTATTACCGTTGGGAAGAATTTTTGCATATTGAGTGAGCTTAGATTCATATAAGCTGTTTTTTTCATTGTCGGTGACTTTGATCCAATACAGATCAGGATTGTAAGGCATATGGGAAAGATCGTACTGCCCATTGCTTTTCTTGGAAATTTCCATTTGTTTCACAAGGGATCGGGTCATGTGCTTTATTTCATTATCAATGAACTTGAATGGCTCTTCCATGAGTTCAAAGGAAATAAACGATGAAAAGACAAGGGTGGATAACAGGGCTGTTCCGGAAATCCATAGCGTAATTTTTTTTCGTATTTTCATACCAATCTATGGCATCCTTCAAATAACGGGCATGTCCTGTTGGACACAACGAATATTGAAAATGGTATTATGCCGCCCCCCCCCGACGGGCAATGGGCCCGGCCGGAACCGTAGACGGCTCAATTGGCCGGTTCCTATTACCCATCGGGGGGGGGCTCTGCTGAGGCTACTTAGACACTTCATTTTCATATAAAGCCCCAAAGTAATTTACACTTTTTAAAGACGACTACCAGCCCATGGAGCATTCAGCTTGTGAAAGTGTAAAGTAGGAATGAAGGATGCCCAATCTATCTATCCTTCATCAATAATAAAGCCAATACCCCGGACTGTTTTTATGATGCTACTTTCCCCA
>CAYSSE010000108.1:0-12745 GCA_964433355.1 uncultured Desulfocicer sp. | reverse complement strand
CGTTTACGACCCAATATTCGTTGTGTCCGGCAGGACATGCCCGTTATATGGGCAGGGAAAAATAATGAACAAAAACAGCTTATTAAATAATGTACTGGAGACCGCAGCCCGGGAGATGAAAGAGGGGCTACAGGAATATCATGCCGGGATTTCCAGGGAGGAGGTGGGGCAGATTCATTCACTGGTTCAGGGCATCGTCTGGGCCAGGGGGCTTGCACATATAAAGAGTGAGGAGCTTGTGGTGGTTGGAAACCATGTGCTGGGCATGGTCGTTGACATTCTGCCGGATAGCACTGGCATCGTTCTTCTGGATCAGGACACGGGGCTCAAGGCAGGTGATGTGGTGAAACGAACCGGCCGTATTCTTGAAGTCATGGTCGGCCCCGCACTCATCGGACGGGTGGTTGATCCGTTGGGGCGGCCCCTGGACGCAAAAGCTGAGATCCACTCAACAAAAACCCTGCCCGTGCAGCGCGAAGCCCCTGGTATCATGGTGCGTGGACCGGTGAACAGGCCGCTTCAGACTGGCATTAAGGTGATTGACTCCCTGATTCCCATTGGGCGAGGACAGCGTGAATTGATCCTGGGAGATCGTCAGACAGGCAAAACAGCCGTGGCCCTGGACACCATTATTAACCAGGCAGATAAAAACGTCATCTGCATCTACTGCGCCATTGGACAGCGAAGTTCCTCCGTTGCCAAAGTGGTGGCAGAGCTACACCGTCACAATGCAATGGCGTACACCATTGTCACTGTGGCCCAGGGGAGTGATCCGGCTGGATTGCAATTTATTGCCCCCTATGCGGCAACCTCCATGGCCGAATATTTCATGGAACAGGGGAAAGATGTGCTGATCGTTTACGATGATTTAACACGGCACGCCCTTGCCCACCGGCAGATATCTCTGCTATTAAGGCGGCCGCCTGGCAGGGAGGCGTTTCCGGGTGATATCTTCTATGTACACAGTCGTCTTCTGGAACGCTCCACCCGGCTTTGCAAAGAATCTGGTGGGGGGTCAATCACATCGTTACCTGTGATTGAAACCGAGGCCCAGAATATTTCAGCCTATATTCCCACCAATCTTATTTCCATTACAGATGGGCAGATATATCTCTCCCCGGATCTTTTTCAAAAAGGAATTCTTCCGGCTGTAGAGGTTGGCAAATCAGTGTCCCGTGTGGGCGGCAAGGCCCAACTGACTGCTTACAGAAAGGTGGCAGGTGATCTACGTCTCTCCTATTCGCAATTTCAAGAGCTTGAAGCCTTTTCTCGTTTTGGAACCCGACTGGATGATGCAACACGTAAAACACTTGAGCACGGCAAACGGGTGCGGGAGGTTCTTAAACAGAACCAGTTCGTGCCCATGAAAGCAAGTGATCAGATTGCCGTGCTTCTTGCGGTAAACACGGGTATGCTCGACACCGCCCCCGTTGATGATATAGCCCGCATTGAAACAAAGATCATTGAAATGCTTGCCAAAAACCCTGAACTTGCCCATGGGATTGTCACAGCAAAAGAAGATGATCCAGTTTGGCAAACCCTTAAAAATGAGTTGCTCAAAATAGTGCAGGAGTAGCCATGGAAACCCTTGAAGCCCTGGGACGAAAAATACGAACTGCACATGACCTTCTCTCTGTGGTTAAAACCATGAAAAGTCTGGCAGCGTTGAATATACGGCAGTACGAGGGTGCGGCTAATTCCATGAATGAATACGCCTCGGTCATTGCCCAGGGGTGGCAAGGCTTTTTTCACAACAGACCCCATTTACCTATGAACAATAAAAAGGGTGAAAGTGTATATCTTGTCCTGGGGTCTGATCAAGGCATGTGCGGCCAGTTTAACGAGGTTATCATGCAATATGCCCTTTCATTTATCAGAGGTGAGATCGAATTAACTTATCCCGGTTCCCTTCCTCCTGAGATAAATAGGGAGGGGGGGAGTGAGATAAATGGAAAAGTCATTTCCGCTTCAATACTGAGTCAAGAAGGCCCAAAAATTGCTCCCCCTCATTTGTGGGCAGCCGGGGAGAGGGTTCAAAACGGCATGGAGGAGATGGGGGTGGAGGAACAGTTTTATCTGCCCTCCTCCATGGGCTCCATTTCTGACTTAATGGTTGATATTGTTGAACGCCTGGCCCTTTTAAGGGAGTCCAGACCTGTTGATAAATTTATCATTTTTTACAATCATCTGGTCAGGGCCGGAACCTATGAACCTGGCCTGGATCAACTCTTGCCCCTTGACCATGGGTGGCATGATCAGCAACGCAGAAAAAAATGGCCAACGCGTTGCTTTCCCATGCTTGGAATCCACGGGGATCTTTTGTTTGAAACGCTGTTCCAGCAGCATATATTTGCCTCCATTTACAAGGCTTTTGCCCACTCACTTGCCAGTGAGAATTTGGCTCGCCTTGCTGCCATGCAGGCAGCGGAAAAAAATATTATGGAAATGGAGGAAGATTTGCAGGGCAGTTTTCGGGAGACCCGGCAAAACGCCATCACAGCAGAACTTCTGGATATCATATCCGGATTTGAAGCCATAAAGGATACGCAATAGCCATTTTTATGAGAGATTGCAGATTTTTGGGTGGGCACTTTGTAAGTTCTCAATAACCCGGGCTGATAAAGTCTGATAAGCTTTTAAACTCCGGGTTCTATTTTAAAAAAATCACTGAATTCCCGGATTTGTTGAGAAGTTACGACACTTTATTTTTGAAGGAGGCATAAGATGGAAAAAACCGGTAAATATATTCTCTGGTTTAAGGATGTAAGCAATGAAGACGTCGCACTTGTGGGCGGTAAGAACGCCTCTCTTGGTGAAATGTATCAGGAACTCAAGCCCAAAGGAATTAAAATTCCCAACGGGTTTGCCGTAACAGCCCAGGCGTATCGTTATGTCATTGAGTCAAGCGGCATTCTTGACGCATTAAAAGAAACCCTGACTGGGTGCGACAAATCCAATATATCTGAACTTGCCCGGTGCGGTAAAAGGGCACGTGACCTTGTACTTGGAGCCGGGGTTCCCGATGATCTGTGGCTTGAAATTCAAACGGCCTATGATCAGCTCTGTCAGGAATATGGTATGGATACCGATGTTGCTGTTAGGAGTTCAGCTACTGCTGAAGATCTGCCAACGGCCTCCTTTGCCGGTCAGCAGGAGAGTTATCTTAATATCCAAGGATATCATGATCTTCGCCAGGCTTGTACAAAATGTTTTGCGTCACTTTTTACAGATCGGGCCATATCATACAGAATTGATAATAATTTTGACCATTTTGATGTGGCGCTTTCCATTGGTGTCATGAAAATGATTCGTTCTGACCTGGCTTCAAGTGGTGTTATATTTACTCTTGATACGGAAAGTGGTTTCAGAGATCTCATTTTTATTACGGGTGCATATGGCCTGGGCGAAAATGTTGTTCAGGGTGTTGTAAACCCCGATGAATTTTATGTGTTCAAGCCCACGTTCAGAAAAGGGTTTAATGCTATTATCAAAAAGAGTATAGGGGCAAAAAAAATTAAAATGGTCTATGGCATGGGAGATTCCAAAGTATTGACACGGAATGTGGAAGTACCGGAAATCGACCGACGTAAATTCTGCATTTCCGATGCGGATATTATAACTTTGGCAGGGTATGCCGATGCCATTGAAAATCATTATTCTATAAAAGCTGGCATGGCACGTCCCATGGATATTGAATGGGCCAAAGATGGTATTACAGGGGAGCTGTTTATTGTCCAGGCCCGGCCCGAAACCATCCATTCCCAGGCATCACTGGATATTCTGGAAACCTATATTTTGGAAGAGAAAGGCCCGATCCTGACCATGGGGAAAAGCGTGGGTGAAAAAATTGCATCCGGTAAAGCCCGTCTGATCCATAATATTTCCGAGCTTCCTGAATTTCAACCGGGAGAGATCTTGGTATCCAACACCACCACGCCAGACTGGGAACCCGTGATGAAGAGTGCGGCTGGCATTGTAACCAATCGTGGGGGAAGAACGTGTCATGCCGCCATTGTCAGTCGGGAGCTTGGTATTCCCGCAGTTGTGGGGGCAGATAAAGCCATGCAGGCCATCAAAACAGGACAGGAGATTACCATTAGCTGTGCCGATGGCGACAATGCGGTGGTGTATCAGGGGACGCTGCCATACCATGTTGAAAAGGTCAGCCTTAAGAACCTTGAGCGTCCACAGACAAAAATCATGATGAACCTTGGCAATCCTGAAAAAGCGTTTTCTCTGTCCAGGATTCCCAACGATGGTGTTGGGCTTGCCCGCATGGAATTTGTTATTAACAGTTATATTAAGATACATCCCATGGCATTGATTCATCCGGAAAAAGTTAAAGATAAGGGTGAAATAGCTGAAATAGAAAACTTAACCTTTGGGTATGGGGATAAAACCGAATATTTTGTTGAGAAACTTTCCCAGGGTGTTGCCACCATTGCGGCTTCATTTTATCCAAAGCCGGTCATTGTACGAATGAGTGATTTCAAGAGTAACGAATATGCCAGCCTTATCGGTGGTCGATACTTTGAGCCGGATGAGGCGAATCCCATGATCGGTTTTCGGGGGGCTTCCCGCTATTGTCATCCACTTTACAGGGAAGGTTTTGCATTGGAATGCAGGGCCATGAAGCGTATTCGGGACGAAATGGGACTAACCAATCTGGTGATCATGATTCCCTTTTGCCGGCGGGTAGAGGAGGGGAAAAAAGTGCTGGAAGAGATGGCAAAAAATGGTCTGCGCCGGGGTGAAAATGGTCTGGAAGTTTATGTGATGTGCGAAATTCCCAACAATATCCTCATGGTTGATGAATTCAGCCAGATATTTGACGGGTTTTCCATCGGCTCAAATGATTTAACACAATTAACATTGGGTGTTGACCGGGATTCGGAATTGCTTGCACATGATTTTGACGAACGGGATCCCGGGGTCATGAATTTTATATCCATGGCAATTGAAGGGGCGCGTCGGAACAAGCGGCACAGTGGTATCTGTGGACAGGCCCCCAGTGATTATCCGGAATTTGCGGAGTTTCTGGTAAGAAAGGGGATAGATTCCATTTCTCTGACCCCGGATTCGATCATGAAAACCACCCTGAAGATAGTTGAACTGGAAAAAAATCTTCGGAATCAGCCATGATAGTTGGTTATATTTCTAATCAATGATTAAGTTTTTGGGCCTTGCTTTTATGAGAAGGGGGCCAGGGTTGTGTTCTTGGAGCCTGATGTTTTTATCAGGCTCCATGCTTAGGGAGTTCATGATAATAAAACTACCCACTTTGAAAAAATATGCCTGATCCTATAAGGCTGGACTCATTTAGGTTGGGTATATTATTTCCCATGAACTCCCTTATGACAAAGTTCTGCTCACCGATCAGAATCACATGGCCTTATCCCTGATTGCGATAAGTCCATTGGTCTTGCGACAGAACTTGCTGTGCCCCATGTGATACTGAAGGGCCAGGAAAAGTTTGCTGTTCTCCTGGCCCGTTGCAAAGAGGGGGGGTTGGTCATAAGCTGGGCCACCATACGGGAAATACAATTTGATTCATCACAATATACTGTAATAAAAGAATTTAAGTTTTACCATTAAAATTCTATCACAAGATGGCCCATGTTATGATCAAGCCCCAAAAAGGGGATTGAGTTTTCATTAATCAATTTTGGTCAGAGTTTATCAGGTAGTTTCCAAGCAATAAGCATGAAAAAAATCCCGATGACAGCGGCCAGCAGCGTACCCGGCATAAAGGGCAATAGCGCCTGGAACTTGTCTGAGCCTGTGGCCAGCATCACTTTACCGCCAGCGATGGTGTCAAATAGCCAAGTGTTTTGGATGCTGCCGTAGATCAGGGTGTAAATCAAAGCCCCTATCAAGCCGCCACCCACAAAAAACAGGGCATCTTTCCGACCGTCTGCCAGGGCAGCCACACTTGTTCCGGGACAGTATCCAGCCACTGCGAATCCCAGCCCCAGCAGGGCTCCACCCACAATCACGCCGATGTAGCTGCTTTTTACAGACAGGTGCCCGGGGTCGATGATGCCAATGCTCATCAGCAGAAATAAAAGGGTGCTGCTGATGCCAATTGCAAAGAAGATGGCCTTCATCAGGTGCAGATCCTTCAGGCGCATCATATTAATGATGTTTTGAGGATTGGTGGCCCCAACCCGCTGCAGGGCAAAACCAAATAGAATTCCAAGTATGATCGCAAGAAAGATAGTCATAAGATCCCTCCTAATTTCTTTTGTAAACGAGTATGGCTGCTGGAACGCCTGCGGCAAAGGCACCAAGGGCAAACAGGTAACCGCTCAAGGATGTCTGCATCATTCCACTCATCATGTGTCCGCTGGTGCAACCTCCGGCCAGACGGGATCCAAATAGTACGAGAACTCCGGCAAAAAACACTGTCACGTATCGAAATGTGGAATTCTGTCCGAAGCGCTGTCGCCAGATTTCAGGGGCGCTGCGATCCTGTTCTGTGGGTCTGGGACCGCCTAAACGAGAGGATAAAAACGCTCCTGCGACCATGGCAAGAACAAAAACAAAGCTGTAGTTAATCGGATGGGCCACGCTTTTAGCATATTTCCCGCCGCTCTTGTTCAGATATGCGTTGGGGCTGCTGTAACCGGTTTTACTCCCAGGGTCTTTTTGAACCACAGTGTCTGAGAACAGGTTCCAGACGATGCCATCGGCAATGACAAACTGGGTGGATACACCGATGGGTTTGACAAAAATTACAGCGAAAAGAAAGGCGGCTCCCAGCAAAAGACCTCCTTTGAACCAGTTTACTTGTCCATTCATAACAGTTTCTCCTTGTTGTTGAGGGTTACAATAATTAGTATTTTAATTTACAATAACCTAATATATGATTTTGTCAAGATGGGATGAAAACAATAGATTCATAAATTCATCGATTGGGGACAGATTTGTAAATCTGTCGGGGCATCCTTCAAAAATCCTTTACACTTTTCTTTAATCATTCCACATTTGCAGGAACTCTTTCCAAAAGACTGTAAACTACTTTTTGTGTCATATGAAGGATGCCTCTGTCGGTCTATTTTTTCCAAAATGAGGGATAAAAAATCACCAGTGCCGAAAACATCTCAAGGCGACCCACAAGCATAGTCCAGGAGAGGAACCACTTGCCGATATCAGAAATAAAAGCATAATTTTGAGACGGCCCCACCCCTCCAAATCCTGGACCAATGTTCATCAGGGAGGCGATGACGGAACTCATGGCAGTCCCGTAATCCATATCGTCCACAAGGGTCATGAAACAACCGCCTCCCAGCACCATAAAGATATTAACAATAAAATATAAAATTGCCAGATAGATAATCTGAAGATCCACCGGGCGCTGGTTCAACCGAACACCCACAACAGCCATGGGCTGAAAAAAGATACGCTTAATAACGGCAACACCGAATTTACAGATCAAAATGTAATGGACAATCTTGATACCGCTGGTGGTGGATCCGGCACAGGCGCCGATAAAGCAGACGGCATAAATGAACATCTGAGCCGATTGGGGCCACAGTTCATAGTCCGCCGTGGTGAATCCAGTTGTGGTTAAAATAGAGGTGATCTGAAAGGTTGCATACCGGACGGAATCAATGAAATCGTATGTGTTTGCCTTCCACAAAATCAGCGAAACGCTCCCGCAAAAAAAGAACATCAGGCCCAGGTACCACCGTAGTTCAGTATTGTGTTTGATCACACGCCAGTTCCTCTGGATCATGTGATAAAAAATCATGAACGTCATTCCGCCAAGGAACATGAAGATGATAATCACCCAATCAAAGTAAGCGCTGTTGTAGTGCCCCACACTGGCGTTATAGGGAGAGTAGCCCGATGTAGAGACCGTACCAAAGGAGTGGCATAATGAGTCAAAAATAGTCATTCCACCCATGCATAACAACAGGGTCTCCATAAAATTAAGCGCCAGGTAAATCCCCCAGAGCCAGATCATGGTATCCCTGTTACGGGGGATGAATTTTTCCTTGGTGATCACCTGCCCAGGGCTTGATTCCGCACGGAAGATCCGCACCCCCCCCATTCCATGGGGAAGAAATATGATGGTCAGGGTAAGAAATCCCATTCCCCCAAGCAGATGGGTCTGACTCCGCCAGAAGATCAAGCCCCTTGGTAAACTTTCAATATCCCTTAGAATGGTTGCACCGGTTGTGGTATAGCCGGAGATCATCTCAAAAAAGGCATCGGTGAAAGACGGAATGGATCCATGGATAACATAGGGAACCGCCGAAACTGCAGATATCAATATCCATCCAAATACGGCGATGAAAAACCCGTCTCTCAGGTTCAAATCATCGGATTTTCGACAAAACCACCACATGGGAAGGCCCATGATAATAGTTATAATTGCAGTGATGCCAATGGAGAACAGATCATTTTCTCCGTAATAAAGTGAGCAGATCAACGGCAAGACCATTGAACAGCCGGTAACGATCATTAATTTGCCTAAAACGTTTGTGATCGTGTTGTAATTCATAGATTACCTTGTAAGTACCTGAATCTTTAACTCAGGGAGTGTTGACTTCCAGCTTTAAATTCCAGACATGGCCAAGTAAAAAAATACTCTATCATTGATAATTTTTTTAAGCAATTATAAGTCCCACAGCTTTTTCCAAGCGCTGAGGACTGCATTTCAATCATACTTGTTGGGGACTGTGAACCTGTTTTACAACTAACTTCTTGACAGGCTGAAAGACATTGGATAATTTAATAAAGATGTAATAAATTCTGTCTGAAGGCAGAAAGATGACCGAACAATTATAATACATAAAAAGCCATGAAGGCCATATTTTCTTTTTTGAAAAAATGGTTCCTTTGTGGCTTTTTTTTGGAATAAAACTGCCTTTTGTCACCTTGCCTCGAATCTGAAGGTACCGCCGGTCTAATGGGAGGTAACGATAAGTTGCCTTCTGGGACGGCATTCTACGTATAAATTCGGGTTGGTTAATATAACTGTTTAGCCAGTGCCCCTTGCCGGAGATGTGTGAAGAAAGATTTTAAATTTTAAATTTTGAGGTTGAGATGATTGAAATGATGCTGATGGGATTTCTCATGGATGGTGAAAAGACCGGGTATGAGATTAAAAAATACATGGAAAATAGGGCATCC
The DNA here is from genome assembly GCA_964433355.1 of uncultured Desulfocicer sp. Classification (GTDB taxonomy): domain Bacteria; phylum Desulfobacterota; class Desulfobacteria; order Desulfobacterales; family Desulfobacteraceae; genus Desulfocicer. Next base: position 3,604 of record CAYSSE010000108.1, on the reverse strand, counting down.
TTCATATGACCTCAAAGGTACTTTACAGTCTTTTGTGAAAAGCCCCTGGAAATGGGGAATGATCAAAAAAAGTGTAAAGCACTTTTGAAGGATGCCGAAAATAGCACACACTATTTTTTTAACACTGGATTCAGCAGCATTTATCCTAAATTCAAAAAATTAGAAAAGGAAGGCTGTGTCCAAGTCAGCGAAGAAATCAAAAACGGAAAGCTCAACAAGCTGTATACCCTGACGGATGAGGGTAAAAAGAGGTTTCTGGAGTGGCTGGAGATTAAGCCCGACGTAGGACGCATCCGGGATGAGGCCCTGTTAAAGGTTTTCTTTTTTGATCATCTTGAAGATAAAAAAATAACAACCCAACTGAAAGGATATGTCGGCGATCTCAGTGAACATGTTCAAACCTTGCAGGCCATCAAAGATCGGTTCGCTTCCCAGGAAATAGAGCCTTGGAAAATGAAAACTTTGGAGTTCGGTATCCAGTATTATGATTTTTTGGAACAAAGATTTAATGACATGCTTTCAGAAAAAAAGTCGAATGAAGAGTAACGGCATCTTAATACTTTTTCATTATGGATTCCAGAGACTCAATTTTCTTTCATATTTTTTAAAGATTGGCTAACTTTAGGAATCATTTTGGGACACCTTGTGGCCAATCTTATGGTCGATCCTGTTTTTTATTGATGCAATGTGGATATCTTTTGTGTATATTAATGGATTCCAGAATTTCATAAAATATTAAATGCATAAAAGGAGCTAAAATGAAGGTTGATTTAGATCAAGTAAGTTATGTTCTTGGACAAAGCATAGGTGGAGATTTTAAAAGGCAGGGTTTTGGAGTTGATCCTAAAATTTTTGTGGATTCATTTATTGCGGCTTTTAACGGTGAACAACCTAAAATGCCTGTCGGTGAAATGCAACACATTATGCAGAATTTTCAAAGAGCCATGCAGGATAAAAAGCAAGCAGAGCAAATGAACGCGGGAAATAAAAATACTGAAGCCGGGGAAAAATTTCTTGCGGAAAACAGTAAAAAAGAAGGGGTTAGTGTTACTGAGAGCGGGCTGCAGTATCGAGTAATCACCGAAGGAAGCGGAAAGAAACCCGCTCTTACAGACACGGTTGAGACCCATTATGAAGGCAAAACCCTCGAGGGTAAAATCTTTGACAGCTCATACAAACGGGGGGAAACAACATCGTTTCCGCTGAATGGTGTAATCAAAGGCTGGACAGAAGCGCTTCAGCTTATGGCAGAGGGGTCAAAATATGAGCTGTATATTCCCGCTGATCTTGCCTATGGTGCAACCGGCAGTGGTGCCATTGAACCTTATTCTACACTGATTTTCACGGTTGAACTCATTGCAATAAAATAGGCTTGCTGTGATTAGAATATGATCATTCGGCTACCTATTTAAGGCAGGACAGCCTTTAAAATCAAGCGGCTTAGCATTCTTGATTTTAGGGGCTGATTGTGATGGTGGCAACTCTGTTGCCCGCTCCGTCTATATTTAAAATATGCCCGTCCAGCGTCACGGCATTTGCGCTTGAAATATAGATATCTGAACAGAATGGAGAGAGCAAAGCAATGAAGAACAGATGTATATGGTGTGGAGAAAATCCCTTATATATAGCTTATCATGATGATGAATGGGGTGTACCCATTCATGATGACCGGCTTCTGTTTGAATTCCTGATTTTGGAAGGCGCTCAGGCAGGACTGAGTTGGCTTACAATCTTGAAAAAACGAGAGAATTACAGAAAGGCGTTTCACTCATTTGATTGCGAGACAGTTGCCAATTATTCGGAAAATGACGTAGACCGTCTTTTGGCTGATTCAGGCATTGTACGAAATGTTCTCAAGATCAAGTCGGCCATCAAAAATGCACGAGGGGTTCTAAACCTCCAAGATGAGTTCGGCTCGTTTGACTCCTATCTCTGGCACTATGTTGAAGGCATCCCCATACAAAACGAATGGAAATCCATGGCGGAGCTTCCAGCGAAAACAGACATTTCCGAGAAGATGAGTAAGGATTTAAAGAAGCGTGGATTCAACTTTGTGGGACCAACGATCTGCTACGCATTTATGCAAGCAGTCGGCATGGTAAATGATCATATAACGGATTGTTTTCGGCACAAAGAAATCAAGCAACTTGCATAGCCTGGCAAATCCAGCGGTCGTGATAAGTCATGTCGCTAATTTACAGACGCTGGAAATTGTTGGAAATTTATAGGAGCTGAACAAGTACCACTCATTTTACTTTTCCTTAATGGGGGAACGCCCTTTTGACAATTCATCTTCAAGGGTTGAGGTTATAATCCCGATCAGGCGCATAAGCTCTTTTTGTTCGGCTTCGTTCATCCTTCCCACAATAATCTTATTTACATTGCGGGATTCTTCCTGTAGCACGTCTTTAAGATCCAATGCTCTTGATGTCAGATAAATCCGCCATTGGCGCTTATCGTCCTTATCAGGTACCCTTTTTATTAATCCATCTCGTTCCATACGTTTTAACGTATTGGCAAGTGTGGGTTGTTCAACACGGATAAGATCACAAAGTGCTTTTTGGGTGAGTCCTTGTTCTTCCCATAAATGGACAAGTATTGGAAATTGCCCAACGGCAACGTTATGTTGTTTTATCCTTTCCTGAAGGGTCGCCATGGCCATACGGGTGACGCACTGCAATGTATAACCCAGGGATTTATTCTCTAAATGATTCATTTTTTTCTCCGTATCTAAGAAAAAACAATTGCTTGAACTTACAAATGTCCGAGGGGGCGCATTCCCATTTTCCCGGCTGGAGATCTAACTTTTTGATTTATCAAGATATTCTATTTTGTATCAATGGCTGGTGGCTTAATGAAATCAATGGGTTATATGATGGGCCTGGAAAATGGGAATGCGCCCGTCCGAGGTGTTGAATATATCGATGGATTAGTTTTTCATTTTTGGCAACCAAGCCAAAACGCCTTGTCTAAAGCTTGGCCGCTGGATAATGGCATTTTTCCATTTTTCCAGATTCGGATAGTTTTCGAATGGGTAATTGGCAGCTTTAAGAACCACCAACTGTGGAATCCAGGTAATGTCAGAGAGGGAAAAACTATCTCCGGATAGCCAGTCGTTGTCTTTTAGTCGCTCGTCCATTTTTTTGAAACAATCATCAAGAATAGCTGTGGCATTATCCAAATCTTCTTTTGTAAAGCCCTCATTGGAATTAAAGCGTTCATGAAAATCGAGTAGAGCAGTATCAAAAGTTTGTCTCTGGCGATAATCAGCCATCTGCTCGGCTGTTCTCTTCATGTTGGGTCCATTTTTTACATTGCCATACATGTAGGTTTTAATCGAAAGGTGATTGTCCCTTGCTAAATACATCCAGTCATACATCAATTGCTGGTCTTTTTTTGATTCGGGACGAAGCGAGCCGGGCGTAAATTTTTTATCCAAGTAATCGATAATGTCAGCAGAGTCGATAATAACCACGCCATCATCTACCAAAGTCGGAACAACCGCGTTGGGGTTAATCCCAAAATATTCCTTGGTTAGGTTCTCTCCCTTTAGGAGATCAATAAGATGGCTTGTCCAGTCTAATTTCTTCTCTTCAAGGGCAAT
>CAYSSE010000107.1:0-12835 GCA_964433355.1 uncultured Desulfocicer sp. | reverse complement strand
CTTCCATTACCCCTCCCCGGGGGCGGCATACAACCATTTTCTATATTCGTTGTGTCCGCTAGGACATGTGGGTTATTGAATAATTAAACAAGACGATCACCTATAAATGACACAGATAAAAAATTGCCTGGAGCTTCCAGGATGCCCCTCCTGCCGCCCCCTATATCAGAGAACTTGCCGGATTTCCGGTGGTCACGCAGGAGTTTGTGGCGAATTGAACAGGCTTAACAAAAGAACTCCCCACTCTCAATGCTCACGCTAAAGCATCGTGAGATATTAAGTTATCGATAAAGGATAAAGGATGAAGGAGCTAAATTTTTACAGCTATTATTTTACAGTTAATGAAACAGAACCATCCCAATCATGGGGTATGGGGTTGGCAATCAACGTTTCCATGCGATGGATCAAGTTGATGCTCCCAGGATCTCCTGGGTGCAGCGAAAGGGCTTTTAGAAACATATCCTTGGCCGTTGAAAAATTACCCACAAGATAGGCATTAAAACCCTCATCATACAATTGGTAATACTCTTCATCCTTAAGCGGTAGAGATTCTGTTCCAAACCCATAAACTTCATAAATTTTAACAGCCCGTTTTTTACCTTTTACCTTCACAAAATCCAGGATTCTAATCTTGAACTCACCTGGAGTCAGGCTTTCCAGGGTTCCCTGGGAAATAATAATAGATGTCCCATATCGCTTATTTGCCCCTTCAATGCGGGCGGCAAGATTTACTGCGTCTCCGATGGCGGTATAATCAAAACCGTTTTTCGATCCGATATTACCGACAATCATGATACCGGTGTTGATCCCCATACGGCAGCGTAACCGGGGTAAACCCCTTTTTTGCCAGTCTTTTCTGAGCTCACCCAATCGCTGTTGCATTTTAAGCGCTGCTGTTACAGCATGATCCGCATGATTTGGAATGACAAGGGGGATACCGAATTCCGCCATAATGGCATCCCCGATGTATTTATCAATAATACCCTTCTGATAAAGAATAATATCCGTCATCTCGGAGAAATACTCATTTAATAATTTCACCAGGATATCCGGTGCAATTTTTTCAGAGACAGATGTAAAATCAACAATGTCAGAAAAAAGAATCGTTGCTGTTCGCGATTCACCACCCAGTTTCACCAAGGCAGGATTGTTTAACAACTCAGTAACAACTTCTTTGGGGACGTACTTGGCAAAGGTATTTTTAATGAATGTGCGATTCTTTGACATCACCCCTTCCAGTGTGATGATCAACCCCAAAAAAACCGTCAAGGTTGTCAGTTCAACGGTAAACACCGGGAAAAGACGAAAATGAATAAATTCCGACCCTGTGAACACCATTATCCCCACTGTCAATGCAGCCCCTGTTCCATATAACACCCATGGGGATTTCAAAAGTGCTGCGCTTAACAGCAAAAGATAGATACCAACTAAAACAAGCAGCACATGTCTAAACGCCCAGGGAGTATAAAAAGTGTTTGTCAGCAGCCCATTTAAAATGGATGCGTGCATGGCCACAAGAGGGGTTCGATCTTTAAGGGGGGTATCTCCCAGGTCTGAGGTGCCGGTGGCAATGTCTGCAATGAGAACAAAATTACCTTCAAAAAAATCCAGCAGATTTCCCCTTAAATTTTCATCGGAAAAATAATCAAGAAGTGCATGAGCGGTCATGACTTTAAAATCATTGCCCATGGCATTCACAAATGGAACAAAAACATTGCCCCGCTCGTCTATGGGGATGACAACATCCGAGTCAAGAGAATTGTCCGTTGTTGCAGAAACGATGATTTTTTTTCCCCATTCAATGTGTATGTCTCCAGAATTAACATTGGCCCAGGACAGAAAAACGGCAAGACTAAAGGAGGGGTAATAGAAATCATCGATTTTCATCAGAATGGGGCTGTGCCGATAAACGCTGTCGGCATCGGCAATGACGTTTATGTCTCCGGAACCCTTGGCGACCTGACTAAAAGAATTGAGCTGTAAAAGGGCGTTTTTTGCATGGTAGGGTTTTGACACGCCTGTTTCACCACCGGGAAAGAACCCGTTGGATCGTAATTGATCATAGGCTTGCCCTTTTCCCCATTTAAATTCAACAGGGCTATGGGACAATGACAGGGCAGTGGGTAAATAAACAGATCCAATGCGCTCCAGAGACTGTAAAAACTGCTGATCTGCATCGGGGGTGCTTTCCCGCACAAAAAGGATATCATAAATTACAGATTCAGGATCTAAATTGGCAAGGGCAAGGCTAACCCTTGCCATATCTTTTCTGTCCAGATAATTTTTTCCAAAATAATTATAAGACTCATCTGTGATGGTGAGATAAACAATCTGAGGATTAAAAGCAGGTTCCGGTCCATAGCCATATTTCACCGCCTGCTTATAATAAAAATCAATGAGTTTATAGTCGTATTGAGTCCAGACACGTTGGGTTATGAAAAAAAAAATAGCTATTGCAAAAAAGAAAAAAACTGACGACAGCAGAATGATCTTGATCAGATATTTATTTTTTAACCTTGAACTCATAATTTTTCACCAGCAGCCCCTTTCCCGAATAAATCCGAAGTTTTTTCACAAAGGCCGATCCGTTTGATGATGTATCAAGGCCCCTTACAGTACCACCAATGGAAATGGGTTCTTCATTTTCAGCGGGTAAGATCATCTGACTTTTTTGAATTAAAGTATCTTGTATGGATGCCCACCGAGGAAAGCTTATATCATTGGCTTCCAGGGGTGAAAGCTCCGGCAATTTTAGCGGGCTACAGATAATGGTGATCTGCTCTGCATCGCTGTTACCTTCCACATGAAAATATTCCCGGGGTGACGGCAGAACAAGCATTGAACTGTGCATTGTCTGCTCCGTCATATTTACCAGACGAGCTCTTTTTTCATCTGTACGTATAATATAGATGACGCACCTGTCTTCTGGTTGGACATAGACCCGAAAAGAATCTCCTGACTTTAACCTTGTATGGGATTTTGCCCCGCTAATGCATTCACCAGACTTAATTAATATCCCTATTTTGGCCCGGGTACTATTGTTTGTCTCTTCCTGAGCCCCACTCGGTGCTGCATTAAAAAAAAAGAGACATAACACAATGACAAAAAATATTCTGTGTGGCATTTTATCCTCCAAATTTTATTATGAATACGCTATGGTCCAGTTAAAAAGTTCACAGAACCTATAAAGGGGCCTGGCAATTTTTAATCTCCCGGTATCCAATGGGAAACCCATAAAATACAAACATCAAGAGTCTTAAAACGGATATTAACAAAAACTGACTGACGTCCCAATTATTTTGTCTCTTCCTTATACCGTTTCCGGATGGCATGGATAATTTTTATACGCTCAAAAAAATTATCAATGAGTTCCGGGTCAAAATGAATCCCTGACTGTTCCCGCATGGTTGAATGTACCCGTTCATCATCCCAGGCTTCTTTATAGACCCTTCTGGAACATAGAGCGTCGTAAACATCGGCAATGGCAACAATACGCCCAAATAAAGGAATTTCCTCCCCCTTTTTGCCCAATGCTTTTCCATTGGCATCCACCTTACCGGGGATGGGGGTGTCGGTGTCATCCACATAACCGGGATACCCCGTACCATCCCATCGTTCGTGGTGGTTCAGGGCCACCTCCATGGCATCATCGTCGTAGTCTGATGCTTTTTTGATGAACACACGTTTTCCAATGGTGGTGTGGGCCTTCATGATTTCATATTCTTCCTGGGTGAGTTTTCCCGGTTTCTTTAAAATAATATCAGAGATCCCCACCTTTCCCACATCGTGGAGCATCGCTGCGATGCGCAATCGATCCCTGACCTGGTCAATTTTTTTTCGACACTCCCCCCGACGAAGTGCCCACCCTTCATAAATTTCAGTGGCATAGGCAGCCACCCTATTTACATGGGCACCGGTTTCCCACGGATCCCTGAGTTCAGCCATGTGAACCATGCGCAACAGAATAATTCGGGTCATTCTCGCCCGTTCCAGGGCCATGGAGGCCGTTGCCGCAAAATGACACATTATTTTCTGATCTTCCTGGAAAAAGGTGGTAATATTACCTTGGCCATCCCGGGCATTAATAATTTGAAGAACGCCCAAAACCTCGCCATTGAACTGTTTCAGGGGAAGGGTGAGCATGGATTTTGTCTTATAATCTGCCCTGTGATCTATGTCTTGATTAAAATGATAGGGCTCAGATGGGTCTATATGATATACATCATTGATGTTCAATAATTCTCCTGTGACCGCCACATAGCCTGCAATACTCTCCTTATTGACTTCAATACAAAAAGAGGAGTAAATTAATTTTTCTTCGGGCTTGAGGCGACTCTGGAGCGTATCATTTTGGGTAAAAGCGATGTGAAGACACGCTTCTTCCCTTATATATATGGAACCGGCATCTGCATTGGCCACCATGCGAGCCCTGCTCAAAATGTGCTCCATGAGAATGTCCATATCCTGAACCTGACTGAGTTCTATGCTTAATTCTGTCATCAAATCAATTCTTTCTTTTTCTGTCAGCATCCTCAATTGTTCCTTTTTTAGAACCGAATTATAACATCTGGCATTCCAGGAGGGAGATTCAAGACTATTTAGATTAGGTATCACATTTGCAGCAGACAGAACAAGCGGTAAGTTTTCCTTTTTTTTCTTGTTCTTTTTCCCTTCAAAAGGCTATAATCATTATCTCAATTTGCTGGTGTGGTTCAGGCTCTTTAAAAAGAGTGTGGGATTTATCAGTACAATAGTTCCACTCATCTGTCTGTCTGTCTGGCAGGATAATTGCTTATCTTGACAACCCATATCACAATGAAGTTCATAACCATCAGGGGGAACCATGACATCACATCTTATCATCGGTAACGGGGTAGCCGGTACAACTGCGGCGGAACAGATCCAAAAACATGATTCCACCGCAGGGATTACCATGATCACCAAAGAATCTCTTCCCCTGTACAGCCGCATACGGATTCCAGAATTTCTAAGCGGAAAAATCCAGGAACATGCCTTGATTATTAAAGACCTCCCCTGGCACGAGCAACACGGGATCAACCTTATAACAGATACGATAGTGTCCCATGTGGACTATAAAAACAAAACGGCAGTGTCAGAAGATGGAAGGTTGTTTCCCTATGATACGCTGCTCCTGGCAACGGGGAGCAATTCTTTTATCCCCCCCATCAAAGGCAGCGATAAAAAAGGGGTTTTCAGCCTGAGAACCGCAGCCGATGCCAGGGCATTGGCGGCCCTGGATACAGATGACAAAGAGCTGGTGCTCATTGGCGGTGGACTTCTGGGTCTTGAAGCGGCTTCGGCCCTGGTCAGCACGGGCAAACGGGTGACAGTTGTGGAGTTTTTTGACCGACTTCTGCCACGGCAATTGGATAATGAAGGGGCTGCAAGGCTACAATCCCTTTTGGAGGCCATGGGGTTTACCTTCAGACTCGGGGAGGTCACCCAGGAGATTTCCGGCAAAGACCGTGTGGATGGCGTATGTCTCAAATCCGGTGAGACACTTAAGGCTCATGCCGTTCTCTTTTCTGCGGGGGTTCGCTCGGAATTGTCCCTGGTGGCCGATTCAGGCATGAAAACAGATCGTGGCATTGTGGTAAATGAACAAATGGAAACATCCCTTACCGGGGTATATGCCGCCGGAGATGTGGCACAGTTTGACGACATCAATTTTTGCATCTGGCCCGAGGCCGCTGAGCAGGGACGGGTGGCAGGCATAAATATGGCAGGGGGGAAGGCAACCTTTAAAAACATCCCCCCCTCCAATATTTTAAAGGTGGCGGGTATCTCCCTTGCATCGGCTGGGGATATTGATGTGGAAGGAAAGATGAACTCAGACATCGTGGCCACAGATACCGTATATCAAAAAATTGTAAAAGACACCGATGGAAATATCATTGGCTGTATCATGCTCGGAGATACCACGCCGTTCAACAAGATACTGAAAAAAATAAAAGGAGAATAGTAAAACATGGCAGAATTGAAGGGAACAGAAACGGAAAAAAATCTACTCAAAGCCTTTGCAGGCGAATCCCAGGCAAGGAATCGATACAACTATTTTGCAAGTCTTGCCAAAAAAGAGGGCTTTGTACAGATGGCTCATATTTTTGAAGAGACCGCTGACCAGGAAAAAGAGCATGCCAAACGCCTATTTAAATTTCTGAAAAGCGGAGAAGAAATTGAAATCACCGCAGTCTTTCCAGCTGGTGCCTTAAAGGCCACCGTGGAAAACCTTGAGGCATCTGCAGCCGGAGAGAACTACGAACACACCACCATGTATCCTGAATTTGCCGCAACGGCAAAAAAAGAAGGATTTGATGCCATTGCCGATGTATTCATGGCCATTGCCGTTGCAGAAAAACAACACGAAAAAAGATTTCTTGATTTAAAGGCCAACATTGAAAGTGACAAAGTCTTTAAACGAGACACAAGCGTTACATGGCGCTGCCGTAACTGTGGCTATCTCCATGAAGGAACTCAAGCCCCGGATGCCTGTGCGGCATGTGCCCATGCAAAGGCGCATTTTGAACTTCTGGGTGAAAACTATTAACCCGTGACAATGTAAGGGGCTCAATCAAAAATAACCGTCCCATTGCCTCAGCTCCCTGCACATCTTTATAAATGGAGAGGGGGGAGATTGGAACGATTATTTTATCCCGAGTCCCTAAAGTACGATCATACCCACATACTTATGGGGCAGTTTTAAAGAATATAATTAATCATTTAAAGGAGGTATCATGGCGGAAAAACTGGGTATTTACAAATGTGATAAATGTGGAAATATTGTTGAAGTTCTGCATGGAGAAAAACCCCCGCTGAGTTGCTGCAATCAGCCCATGACATTGATGACGGAAAACACAGTGGATGCAGCCCTGGAAAAACATGTACCTGTCATTGAGAAAATTGAAGGGGGGTATCTTGTCAAGGTGGGAGGGGTTGCCCATCCCATGGAAGAGAAACACTACATTGAGTGGATTGAACTTAATGCAGAGGGAATGGTTTACCGAAAATTTCTAAACCCCGGTGACACCCCTGAAGCCACTTTTCTCACTGATGCACAAAACGTAACGGCCAGGGAATTTTGTAATCTACATGGATTATGGAAAGCCTGATCCTGCTTCACCTATTTTTTAATTTCGCTTATTTTTAATCCTATCGGCATAGTGCATTGTCATCACTTAATTTTAGGCTTGCTGATTTTCAAAGACGCTCTGGTGTAATACTCCTACGGTATGTAAAAGCCTAAATTTTAGTTTGACTATGCACTATCCAGTGGGATGGATCAGCACGGGTCAGATATATGTTTTTATATGAAAGAGTAGACAGATCTAATATTCTTTCATGTTTCGCTGTGGGCAGGCCAGGGCCATAATACGGTCTGCCCGTGGCAGTTATAAGAAAGTCCTGGCAAATCTGACGGGTTTTCATGCTTCGTTGTGGGCAGGCCAGGGCCATAATACGGTCTGCCCGTGGCAGTTATAAGACCTGCCAATCCATTAAGATTGATTATTTAACCGCCGTTATCCGGGTTATTCTATGCCTACATAGCGGCGGCATTCAAATGCCATCTGTATTTTATTTTAAATCCGAAATGTGGAGTCCTTCATTCCTTCTTTACACCTTCCGGAGCAATGCCCCCTCTTAGGGCAAGCCTTTCAAAAAAGTGTAAGCTACATTTGAGGTTATATGATGGATATCCAAACTTTTCATCAGGAGGTTCAAACATGTCAGAAGAGTTGAGCGCTGGATGTGAACGCCCGGCTGGCGGCCCCGTCGAAGATGTCCAGGCCGTTGATCCCGTGGAAAAAAATGATACACCCATTATCAAGGAGAGGAAAATGATACAAGTCGGTAAAAAAGCCCCTGACTTCACAGCGGCAGGTTATCATAATAATAACTTCGTCAATGTAAAATTATCAGAACATCTGGGCAAATGGGTGGTTTTATGTTTTTATCCCGGTGATTTTACCTTTGTATGAGCTACTGAAATTTCAGCAGTTGCTGAAACATACCCTGAATTCCAAAAATTGGGCGCAGAAGTGCTTTCCATGAGCATTGACAGCATGTTTGTCCATAAAATGTGGAATGATCACGAATTGTCAAAAATGGTGAAAGACGGGGTTCCCTTTCCCATGCTTTCCGATGCCGGTGGCAAGGTCGGTACCATGTATGGTGTATATGATCCCGATGCCGGTGTTGAGAACCGGGGACGTTTTCTCATTGATCCCGATGGAATCATCCAGGGATTTGAAGTACTCACCCCCCCTGTGGGTCGAAATATCAGTGAAACCCTTCGACAGATCCAGGCATTTCAACTGGTTCGCGCATCCAAGGGCTCCGAAGCGACCCCCTCTGGCTGGAAACCGGGTAAAAAAGTGCTGAATCCCGGCGTCGATCTGGTGGGAAAAGTCTGGGAAAACTGGACAACTGACATGGCGTTTGATTGATTAATGCGCTTGCTTGGGGACAGATTTTTAAATCTGTCCCCGCCTCGAAATCCTCGGGGTTCACATAATGTCATTTTTATCGGGCTTGGTTCTAACGTCGGCACTTGTAGTCAGTGCTAAAACTCACTTAAAAATATCTGTTATATTATTAAATAGTTACAGTGCAATAATTTTAAAAAAAGTTAGAAGCGGCCAGTCTTAGAACCAATCCCTTTTTATCATTACTAATTGCCTCCCTTGCCTTTGTCAAAACATGGGAATTTAAAGGCGTAATGCAAAAATTAAAAACGTAGGGGCAGAATTTATTTCTGCCCCATGTTGTGGGCAAACCAAGGTGGTATTTCAATCTTAGTTATGGGCAGGCCGGGTCAAAAATACGGTCTGCCCATGGCAGTTTATAAAATTGGCAAAGGTCTTGTTTAAAAGGTAATAATAACAAACCCCTGTTTCTGATACCCGGCCATACCGGCGTGGCCGGAAAGATCCACCAAAAGGGGAAGTTCCTGTTCCATTGCCGCATCCAGTGTTCCCAGTTTCTGGGCGCATGCTTTACAAACTCCGTCAATGACACCAGCATCCCGGGTTTTTTTCCACAATCCGTTCAGAGGGTTGCCGGGCTTAACAAGTTCTGGCAGCAGTTTCACCGATGCCCCTTCAAGGATCACCTTGACTTCATCTCCTTTTTCGTGCATGTCCAATGCATTCAAAAGCACATGGATAAAGCACATGGGGTCGCCGTTAAATACAAACAATGCATTTTTAGCCATGATCTCTCTCCTGATTTTCTAAAAGGTGGCAGTAAATTACCATCGGTTCGACCATTGTTTTATAACAAATTGAATTTATTGATATAAAGAAGCAATAAATAAAAAATTCAAATAAAATTTTATTTAGATTACAGTATGTTATGATGACTATCGAACCGAGGGTAAACTATGCTATGGCCGAAAGCTTGTTGGACAAAAGCCGGATATGGGACATCTCTTCTTTGATAATATCTTCCACCCGCTGTTTACTGGCCGCACCAGAAACCAGTTCCTTCATGCCAAGATAGAACACAATGGAATCCTGCTCTGCTTTAATGGCAGCGGCGAGAATGTCCTTCATGTCATCGCCTGGTTCCTCTTTTTTAAAGAAAATCTTTGTATCAGCCATGGCCTGTAGATATAGAACCGCTTCTCCCTGGGGATCAAAAATCAGGTTCTCTTGATCTTCTTTTTTCAAATCTGCCTGCATATCGGCAAAGGTCTTTTCATGCTGATCTTCCATGGCGGCAAGGGTTTTGAGAAATTTTTGTTCTGCTTCCCCGGTCACCTTTGCTGCGGCTTTTCTGTAAAAAGCGGCCCCGTTCACTTCAATCTGCTTTGCCATCTCAAAAATTTCATCTGCACTGAAATCGTATCCCATTCAGTTTCTCCTTATATTTTTTTAACGCTTAGCTTAGGAATGAACTTTAAATAAGTTGCCCATTTGTGCGCTTAGGGGACAGATGTTTAAATCTGTCCCCGTCTCCGTGATGATGGAAAAATTATTTCGGACTCATTCTTTAAATTATTGTGAATAAGTACCCACACATATGTTTTTCGGTATTCCACAGACATATATCATTGATATTTCTATGTTTTTTTTGAAGAATATATGCTCGGGTACTTACCACTAAAACAAACCTCAATTAACAAGCTTGAATAATTTTATCAGCAATATCCCGTCCCATGAGGAAACATTTTTCAAGGTCTGCCCCATCGGGTACATACTGAACTTTTAATCCCTCATGTATCACATCCATCTTCATGGCCTCAAATTCCCGGTTGAGAATCTTTACAGATTCACCACTCCAGCCATAGGAGCCAAATGCGGCTGCCATGCGATTCTGGGGTTTTAATCCCTTGATATAGGTCATTACATCGGCCACCACCGGGAATATACCATTATTCAGGGTGGGAGAGCCCACCACAAGAGCCTTGGCATCCAACACTTCTGTCATGATATCACTTCTGTGGCACTTCCGTGTATTCATCAGTCGCACATGAACATCCCGGGATTCAATGCCCTTGGCAACTTCTCTTGCCATGGTGGCGGTGCTTTTCCACATGGTATCAAAAATGATAACCGCTTTTTTCTTGCATCCCTGCTTACTCCACTGGTCGTATTTTTCGATAATGGCACCGGGATTATCCCGAAAAATTACCCCATGATCCGGACAGATCATGTTGATCTCAAGCCCGGATTCCTGGACGGATTTTAAGAGCGTCTGGACTCTGGAAGAATAGTTGAGCAGAATATTGGCATAGTATTTTGCCGCATGATCCATGACCTTATCACCAATTTCATCGTCAAAGGCACAGTCTCCGGCATAATGCTGGCCAAAGGCATCACTGGAAAAAAGGATTTTATCTTCTTTCACATAGGTAAACATGCTGTCCGGCCAATGCAGCATCTTGGTTTCCATGAAGGCAAGGGTTCGCTCGCCCAGATCAAGCTCTTCCCCATTTTCAACGGCCCGCAGGTTAAGCTTTCCGGGAAAATGGCTGTTCAAATTTTTAAGGCCCATCTTGGAGCATAAAACTGTTTTATCCTTACCAATACGCTCCATAACAGCGGTGAGAGCACCGGAATGATCCATCTCTGTATGATTGCTGATGACAACATCAATGTCAGCCGGATCAATTATTTTACTGATGTTATCCAGGAGTTCCTGACTGAACTCCTTTTTAACCGTGTCAATGAGGACATTTTTTTCATCTAAAATCAAAAAAGCATTGTAAGAAGTGCCTTCATAGGTGGAATATCCATGAAAATCCCGGATATCCCAATCCCGGCATCCCACAGAATAGATACCCGGTGCTATTTCAACAGGTTTAAACATGTTGAAGCCTCCTCTTAATCAAGTTTCTCAAAAAACTCTTTTTCTGCGCCACAAAGGGGGCATACCCAACCATCTGGAAGGTCTTCAAAAGCGGTTCCAGCCTCAATACCATTGTCATAATCGCCTTCAGCAGGATCGTACACATAATCGCATGGACACTCATATTTACTCATAACTATTCTCCCCCTTAGCTGTCTTATTAAATTGTGTAAAATATCTTATCAAAACCCTGTCCAGGTATCTGGACAAACTTAATACAGGTCTGGTTCTTTAATATGATAAAAAAATCACAAAAAAGATGAACTTAATTCAAAAAACTGAAATAGAATATTATACTTGTTTTTTCTCCTTGTAAACCATAGGGCAAAGTTTTAACCTTTGTCAAATGTATTCCCGATCCTGATCACCTGCAATGGTGAATGGATTCTCTAAATGATCCTATCAATTTTCATGCCGGGATGTATTTTTTATGCCCTTAATTTTGGGAACTATTCTGACTGGCCCATACCACAGCCAAAAAACTTGAAGTTTGATCGACACGTTGGCAATGGGTTCCAATGATAATGACACACTATCTCAAAAAGAGACAATTATGTTTCAAAAGTTGAGACAATTAAGCTTGAATTTTTATGGATAAATAAAAAATGGAGGATGAACCATGCCTGTCAAAAAAATACTATACTCACTGTTTGTTTCCGGATTAATTGTATGGGGAGGTGTGCCAACGGTCAATAGTACCGAATCAACGGTGATGGTGGGTCATTTTTCATCTGCCTCCCCGGAAGATGCCCAACCCCGGGGCTGGGAACCCATGGAGTTTAAAAAAATAACAAATCACACCACCTATGATTTAGTCAGGGAGGATGGCATGGTGGTCATAAAGGCTCACAGCAATGGGGCATCTTCGGGACTCATGCGCCAAATTTCCATTGATCCCATGCAATACCCTGTTATTTCCTGGCGATGGAAAACCCGGAATATGTTAAAGAATGGTGATGTCACCCTTAAAGCAGGGGATGATTATCCTGCACGGATTTATATCACCTTTGCCTATGACAGCTCCCGGCTGGGATTTTTTGAAAAAACAAAATATAATGCAGCAAAATTGATTTATGGTGAATACCCTCCCATGGGTGCCATCAACTACATTTGGGATGGAAAGGCTCCCCAGGGGACGTCTGTGCCCAATGCTTACACCTCCAGGGTGATTATGGTGGTGGTGGAAAGCGGCGGCAGTAACTTAAATACCTGGGTTAAGGAGCGACGAAACATCCGCGATGACTACCGCAAACTGTTTGGCCAGGATCCTCCCATGATTTCCGGGGTGGCCATCATGACCGACACCGACAATACCGGTGAAGAAGCCACCACCTTTTACGGGGATATTATCTTTTCAAAAAAATGACCATAGCAAGATCTCTTGCCACAACAAAAATTAAAAATGGTGCTATGCCGCCCCCTCCGACGGGCAATGGGCCCGGCCCGGGACTGTTAGACAGCCCAA
>CAYSSE010000106.1:0-13152 GCA_964433355.1 uncultured Desulfocicer sp. | reverse complement strand
CTCCGCGTCTACGACCCAATATTCGTTGTGTCCAGCAGGACATGCCCGTTTATAAAAATTACTGATTATCCGTGAAAACCTGGGTGCCGATGCCGGAATCAGTGAAAAGCTCCAGCAGCAGGGCATGGGATCTTGTGCCGTTTATGATGTGGGATTTTTGTACCCCATGATTCAGAGCCTCAAGAGCGCACTCCATCTTGGGAATCATGCCTCCCTTGATGTTTCCATTTTTGATCATCCCATGGATGGTTTCGGCATTGGCCGAAGAAACCAATTTTCCATCCTCATCCAAGAGCCCATCCACATCGGTGAGCAAAATCAGTCGCTCGGCATTAAGGGCCGAGGCAATTTTAGCAGCCACCAGATCGGCATTGATATTATAGGTCTCGCCCTTTTCACCAATGCCCACCGGGGCAATCACCGGGATAAAGCCCTGATCCGTAAGGGTATGAATAATATGGGGATTAATCCGGGACACCGTGCCCACCATACCCGGATCAATGATTTCCGGGGGGTTGTCCCCTTCTGCCTCCTGGTAAATGGTCATTTTTTCAGCGGTGATAAGCCCCCCGTCCTTGCCGGTGAGGCCCACGGTGTTGCCCCCCTTGCTGTTGATGCGGGCCACAATCTCCTTGTTGACCTTTCCTCCCAGCACCATCTCCACCACATCCATGGTTTCATCGTCGGTGTAACGCATGCCCCGGACAAAGCTTGAGGTAATGCCCATGGCATCAAGCACCTTATTAATTTGGGGACCCCCGCCATGGACCACCACGGGATTAAGACCAATACACTTTAACAAGGTGATATCGCTGGCAAAATCATCCTTTAATTTTTCATCCACCATGGCATGGCCTCCATACTTCACCACAATGGTTTTTCCGGAAAACTGTCGGATATAGGGAAGGGACTCTATCAGTATGTCAGCAACTGTTCTGTCTGTCATAGTATATACCTGCTTAAATCCTCATCTTCAACAATATCTTTTAATTGCCCATTCACAAACGCCGCATCCACCACAACGGTTTTTTCGTCCAAATCTGGGGCATCAAACAGCACATTTTCCAATAATTTTTCCATGAGGGTGTGCAACCGCCTTGCCCCGATATTCTCTGTGTTGGTGTTCACCTGTTCGGCAATGGCGGCAATGGTTTCAATGGCATCCTGGGTGAACTCAAGATCAATCCCTTCGGTGCGAAGCAGGGCAATATACTGAAGAACCAGGGCATTTTTGGGCTCTGTTAGAATACGTTCAAACTCGGCCTTTCCAAGATTATCAAGCTCCACCCGGATGGGAAACCGCCCCTGGAGTTCCGGGATGAGATCCGAGGGTTTTGACATATGAAAGGCTCCGGATGCAATGAATAGAATATGATCGGTTTTCACCGTGCCATACTTGGTGGGTACGGAGCTGCCCTCCACAATGGGCAAGAGATCCCGCTGGACTCCCTCCTTGGATATATCCGGGCCATGACCTTTTTCCTTACCGGCAATTTTATCGATCTCATCAAGAAATATAATGCCGGACTGTTCCACCATTTCAATGGCTTCTGCCACCACCTTTTCCATGTCCACCAGATGGGCCGCCTCTTCCTGGCACAAAATTTTAATGGCTTCGGACACCTTTATTTTACGGCGTTTGGTGTTCTTGGGCATGATATTGCCCAGCATGTCCTTGAAATTAAAACCCATCTCTTCCATGCCGGTGTTACTGAAAATTTCCACCATGGGGGAATTCTTTGCCTGAACTTCCAGATCCACCAAACGGTCATCCAGCTTACCGGCCCGGAGCATCTTGCGAAGCTTTTCCCGGGTGGATGCCTTGGGAGCAGCACCGACATCCACAATATCAATGGAGTTGCCCTGGCCTGCCACCTCTCCTTCAATGTGATCAGTACCTTGGGCTTTAGCGGGTGTATTATTGCTGGGAAGCAGGATATCCAGAATTCGTTCCTCGGCAATGGCAGCAGCTTTTTCCTGAACGGCCTCCTGCTGACGTCCCTTAAGCTTATTGATGGTCAACTCCAGCAGATCCCGCACCATGGACTCCACGTCCCGGCCCACATATCCCACCTCGGTGAACTTGGATGCCTCCACCTTATAAAAGGGGGAATCAGTCAGATCTGCCAGACGTCGGGCAATTTCGGTTTTTCCCACCCCTGTGGCACCAATGAGGATAATATTTTTGGGTGCAATCTCATCTCTGAGACATGGCTCCACCTGACGTCTGCGCCATCTGTTTCTAAGGGCAATGGCCACGGATTTTTTGGCATTTTTCTGGCCGATGATGTATCTGTCCAGGCGTTGGACAATTTCTTTGGGTTTCAGATCCTGAATCATATGATGATCCTTATTTATATGTGAAAAAGCAGGTGCTGGGTTTTTGGGTACTGGGTTTTGGGTTTTGGGTACTGGGTGCTGGGTACTGATGCACCTTACTTTTTCATTATTTTTTTAAGGGTAAACCCGGGCGCAACACCAGGTCTGACCGTGGCGGTTTATATGGTTTCTATGGTGATGTTGTTGTTGGTGTAAATGCACAGGGAGGCGGCAATGGCCATGGCCTCTTTCACAATTTCCACCGGATCAAGATCGGTGTGCCGCACCAGGGCCTGGGCTGCGGCCTGGGCACCGGTACTGCCGGAACCAATACTGATGACCCCATCGTCGGGTTCAATGACATCTCCGTTGCCGGACAACAGGTAGGTACATTGGCTGTCTGCGGCAATCATCATGGCCTCAAGCCGCCTTAAATATTTGTCTGTACGCCACTCCCGGGCCAGCTCCACGGCACTTCTGGTGAGATTGCCGTTGAATCGCTCCAGTTTTTGTTCCAGTTTTTCCGACAGATGAAGGGCGTCGGCCGTTGCACCGGCAAAGCCTGTGATGATGGCATCATTATATATGCGTCTCACCTTCCGGGCCTTGTGCTTGGTTATGGTATTGCCCAGGGTTACCTGGCCATCACCCGCCACCACCACCCGGCCTTTATGGCGCAGGGCAAGAATGGTTGTTCCATGAAATACATCACTCATGTGTTTTTCTCCCGGCCTGAAGGGGTCAGACCTGTCATGTTTCATTTCTATAAAAAATAAATAATATGGCCAAGAATATAAGCCCTTGAGGGGAAGATGCAAGTATTATTTCAACGGCGAGGATGGGCCTTGTCATACACTTCCATGAGTCGATCCATGGTGACATGGGTGTAAATCTGGGTGGTGGAAAGGCTGGCATGGCCAAGGATTTCCTGAATTCCCCTGAGATCTGCCCCGGCATCCAGCATGTGCGTGGCAAAGGAATGACGCAGGGTGTGGGGAGAAGCAGGAAGATACAATCGGCAATCCGCAACAACCTTGTTGAGAATTCTACGCATGGAGCGATCCAAAAGGCGGGTATTGTTTTTGTTCAAAAATAAGGGGCCATGGGAGGGGACAATACCGTTTCGATAAAAAAGAATGGCAGAAAGTGCCCGGTGACCAATGGGAACCATGCGCTGTTTATTGCCCTTGCCCGTTACCTTGAGAAAACGTCGATCCACATCCACATCCTCAAGATTGAGCCCCTGCATTTCTGATACCCGGATGCCGGTGGAATAAAAGGTTTCAAATATGGCAGCATTGCGCCTTCCCAGCAGGGTGTCGGTCTTTATGGAATCCAATAATTTAAAGATATCATCCACGGTTAGAAAATCGGGGATCTTCTGGGGTAGTTTGGGATAGGGTACGGCCTCTGCGGGATTGAAGGAGAGTTGCTGGTTCATGACCAGGTATCGAAAAAAAGATTTAATGGCGGCGAGCTTACGGGCCACCGATTTTTTCTGGATACCGCTGCGGGCCAGAACGGCCATGTATTCGCGGACCATGGATGCTTTTTTGTGGTTTGCATATTCCAGGAATTGGGCATCGGACAGGATTTCTGATCCATTGTCTTGGGCACAGAACGCCATAAAATCTTTCATGTCCCGGCCATAGGCCCTTATGGTGTGGGAAGAATATCCTTTTTCTGCATCCAATACTTCCAGAAATTGATTTAATAACATCTCATGGATCACCCTTGGTTACTGCCACAGGCAGACCGTATTCTGGCCCTGGCTTGCCCACAACGAAGATAGAAAATAGAATCAGAATTGTTTTATCAGACCTGCCCTGCCCTTTGTATGATACGTTTCATGCTTTCCCACACAGCCCGTTTCAGGGACGGGTCTTCAGTTAGTTGGGCCGGGTGAAAGGTGGGGATAAAAAGAGCCGTGGCCATATTGTGGAACCGCCCTTCCCCATCTGCCAGGCGGGCGTCGTTTCCCAGCATCACCTGCAATGCGGTTTCTCCCATGGAACAGATAACCCGGGGATTGATTTCCCTCATCTTTTTAAACACATGGGTTTTCACCTGCTTTTGCCATCCCTCATCGGGTGTATTGCCATGGGAAGGCGGCGGATAAAAGCTGATGATATGAACCTGATCCACATTTAGATTCATGGCCTTTAAAATATTCAGGAACAGCTCCCCCGCAGCCCCCTGGGTAATATCCGGTTGTTGGTTTTCATCCAGGGTGGAGACCTCACACAGAAAAAATATTCCCGAAGATCCGGTGCCCCTGCCCTGGATGATGGGCATGGGAATATTTTGAATTGGCGATTCACCTTCCTTGGCGACACCCCCTCCATTGGATGGCATGGATGTGACTGTTTCAGGTGGCTGGGCATCCCGGGTTTTTGCCAAAGGAGCTACAGGTTCCACCAGAGAAGTGGAAGGCTTGGGTGGGGGTGTACGGTTTTTTTGCGCTGGGGTGCGAACTTCTACCCGGATAGGTTTGGCCATGGGACGAAACTTACCCCTTTGCCATTGATCCATTAGTTTCACCGTGTCAGGGGAAAGATCCACGCCATTTACCCCCATGTCCCGTTGCAGAGAAAGGCAGCTTGAAAAATCTTTGAGAACCTGCCCAAGGGCATGTGCTGAAACCCTGGGCATTGTCTGTTCGTCTATTTTTTTTTCCATCATATTCTGGCAAAAATTTCATCAAGAAGGGTATGAGCCACAGCGGACTTATCCATGAGGGGCACATCTCTTCGGGTGCCGTCCCGGAACAGAAAGGTGACTTTGTTGGTATCCGCCTCAAACCCGGAACCCTCAACCCCCACCTGGTTGGCAACGATCATGTCCAGGTTTTTACGGGCCATTTTAAGGGTGGCATTTTCCACCAGATCATTGGTTTCTGCGGCAAATCCTGCCACGAATTGATGTTGTTTTTTCTGCCCCACGGCCCGGAGGATATCAGGGTTTTCTGTGAGATTTATGGACAACTCATCCCCGGTCTGGTCTTTTTTCTTTATCTTTTTATTTTTGGGGTCAGTCGGTCTGTAATCTGCCACCGCAGCAACTTTGATGATGACATCGACATGATCCATGGCATCCAGCACAGCCTCTGCCATGTCCCGGGCATTTTCCACCCGCACCATTTCCACCCCCAGGGGAGGCAAAAGGGCCACCGGACCGGATACCAGGGTCACCTTGGCCCCTCTTTTTTCTGCGGCTTCTGCAATGGCATAACCCATTTTACCGGATGAATGATTGCTGATGTACCGCACCGGATCAATGGCCTCCCGGGTGGGACCTGCTGTGACCAATATCTTTTTACCGGCAAAATCACAGGGAATAAATAATTTCTTCAGGCGGTCAAAAATAACTTCAGGGTCTGGCAGACGTCCAGCCCCTGTGGTTTTGCAGGCAAGTTCTCCGGTTCCCGGCTCCAGAATAAGCATACCGTCCCCTTCCAGGATATCCAGATTTCGCTGGACTGCCCTGTTTTCGTACATATAGGTGTTCATGGAGGGACACACCATGATGGGAGCCGTTACGGCAAGCAGCATGGTGGACAGGGCATCATCGGCCAAACCCTGGGCCATTTTAGCAATGATGTTGGCCGTGGCTGGAGCAATGACCACCGCATCCGCCTCACTTGCCCACTCAATGTGCCGCACCACGGCCTCGTTGGTGTTGAACAGTCCGGTGCACACATCATTTTCAGACAGTACCCGGAAGGTGGTTTCCCCCACAAATTCCCGGGCAGCATCGGTCATCACCACCCTTACCTGGACCCCTGCTTTTTTAAGCAGTCTTAAAAGGCTCACGGACTTGTATGCGGCAATGCCACCGCATACGCCCAGAAGTATATTCTTATCTTTCAGGTCTGCCATTATCAATACCTTCGCCATTTCTATTTTGGCATCTTTCATTTCTACTTTACACTTTCACAGGGTGACACCCATTTTATGGCGATTGTCCTTTAAAAAGTGTAAACTACTTTTGAGATCATATGAAGGATGCCTCTATTTTACATATTTGTCTGAAACAGCCTTTTGCCTGCTGCATTTTAAACTTTCCTAAAAAGGCAATTGTTTCAGAATTTTACAATTAAAACCTACCCAGATTTTGCGGTGTTCCATCGACAGTGTTTAAGAAAACAAATCAGAATACCTTCCTGTGCGCTCAAAACGTACATAGTCTTCAGAACGCTTGTAAATCAATAACCAATCAGGTTCTATTTGAGGATCACGAAACCCGCTCCAATTACCTTTCAATATATTTTAACATAACTCAAATATTAAAAAAAGCTAATCTATGACTCTGTTGATTTGGTACAGATCTCTGGATTATAGATACAATATACTGAATATTAGATCATCCAATATCAAGATGTTGTGTACTCATTTTGTAAAAAGCAACTTAATCAACAGGATCATCTATATATTCCAATGTAAGTAGGCACTAATTTTCGGTACTCTCCCACTACTTTACCCCCCCAAAAAAACACCAATAAGCCAAGCCTGACCCCACTATGACCTTGCTTAAAAGCCCCTTTTGGGCATCAAAAAGTACACTCTAAGCCCTTTTTTACCTGCATTTTTAATTACATTATCCATAAAAACAGCAATTTATCTGGGTCAGACCCGGCTATGACCCGGCTATGTTTGAACGATGCCTGTATTTGCAGAAAAACTAAAACCAGACATGCCCATTTATCAAAAACGTCCAGGGTGTCTGGTTACATCGTCTTCAAATGATTTTAAAGGCAAAAATAATCTTGAGCTGTCATCATTTAATCGAGCAAAACCGAATTGTTCATAAAACTCTATGGCGCTGTCATTAATGGCATCCACGACCATGGCATAAATTCCGATATGAGAGCTAACTGACAGGGTGCGCTTAATTGCGTCTACTAACAATATTTTGCCGATTCCGCATCCCTGATCCTTTTTGCTGACCGCAAGTCTGCCCACCAAAGCAGCAGGAATGGGATGTCGCGGCAACTTCCTTGCCAAATTGTCCGGCAATTGGGTCAACTCAATGGATAATGTACTCAAGCTGTAATAGCCCATCACCACAGTGGGGTTATCCGGCAATGAGGCAACAAAAACACGGCTGATACGACGTTTGATATCCTGCCCTGCCTGCTTGTGAAGATAGCGATCCAACATTTCCACATTACAGTGAAAACCAGCTTTATCATGGGAGGCATTCAGCGGTGTTATGAGCAGGTTCGGGCACGTCATCATTTTGTTACAACATACTTTTCATGAGCTTCAAAGGCGGCAGTCATTTTTTGATTAAAACGAACCGGCTCAACCAGAGCATCAAAGAACTGTCTTGAATTCTCTCTATTCAATGTCATCATTTGATGCTCCTGTACTGTTTTCTCTGCACGTTCCATGGCACTTGAAATGATAAAATGGCTCACCGTTTTGCCCTCAAAACCTGCTGCAAGGTCTATCATGCGCTTTGCACTGTTTTTTACACGAAGATTGATCCGTTCATTTTTATTTTCAATCACTGTTCCCATGGTAAATACCCCCTGAAATATGCCTTAAGTTGTTATCAACACACGGCAACAATTGTACGTCATAATGGTGCCTTTGTCAAGGTCGTCCAAATCGCCTGGGAGAACACAATTAAGGTCCAAATTTAATTAATGATAGCGGTTTCGACGGATTCCATGGGCAAGGCCTGATCCTGGGTGGGGTCCACTTTATACTTCATTTTAACGCCACTTCACAATAACAGCACATTTTTTCTTGCTGGTCGATCAGAAGTTCTCTTAATTCACTAAGTACCCATGCATATGTTTTTCGGTATTCCACAGAGATATACCGTTGATATTTATGGATTTTATTTTGAGGAATATATACTCGGGTACTTATAAACAGCATGACTTGGAGAACTGGGTTGTGAAAAATCCTCCCAGTTCTTTGAAGGATTCATCTTTTTCCAATTTTGAAATGTTGCAGGGGCATTGCCTTGTATAATATACCTCATTTATTCATTTCCAAGCGCCTGATCAACATTTCAGCCCGCATAAGTTCCGGATCTGTACCCATATCCTTTTTTAGATCGGCTATCAGTTCCTTAGCCAGCTTGATTTTCTTCCGTTCAATTAATTCAAACAAATTATCAAGATCATTGCGAACTATTTCAGGACGGGACACATCATCCATTACCAGTTCAACAACCCGGTCAACGGACATTCCATAGCATTCTTCAGGCTTTTCATGAACCACATTTTGATTGCTTCTCTTTAAAATGAAAACAAATTCAGGTTTTATATGACTGAGAATTTGTGGAGAATGGGTGGTGATAATAAACTGGGAATTGGGAAATGACGACAAAAGTCGGGGAATGATTTTTCCTGATTATAAAGGACTTGGGGGAGAGGGCTGTTCGTCTAATATTTTTTCATCGTTTATACCTGAATGAATGATGCAGTTTGCAAATTTTAAAAGTTCATTTATAATAGAAAAATAAGGGAGTGTCAAAAATTCTGAAATAATCACAATTTTTGTCCTATTGATTTTCAATTCCCTGTGATAATCAATATCTTCGCCAATTTTATTTTTGATCAAATCATGCCCCGTATGATGTGGTAGAAAAGATATCAAATTACAACATATAGGATTTAATCCGTTAATTTAAAGAGCATTTAAAAATTTGGAGAAGGTATTTATAATACAGCCTTTTTTAGAACGGTGTACACAAAATATAGTTTATTGTATTATTTATGTCCACCTGAAGGAAAATGATAATTTTAACATATTGAGGTGAAAATGATTACCCTTGATCAGGCAATTGACACAGTAAATCAATTGCCAATAAAGCAACAGGAAATCCTGGTTAATATTTTGCATCATCGGCATATTGAAAAACGCCGCAGGGAAATTGCTAAAGATGCAAGGCAATCAGTTGCTGATTTTCATGCAGGCCGATTAAAACCCAAACCTGTTCAAGAGATAATATCAGAGTTGCGTATGACATCAGATGGCATGAATGACTCATGAGAGAACTTGTTCTGACTCCAAAATTCAAAAGGATTTTTCGTAAATTTGTCAAGCGGAATAAAAAATTACAACAGCATATCGAAGAAACATTGGGATACATGCAGAAAGATGTATTTGCCCCACATTTAGGATCCCATAAGCTTAGCGGCGAACTAACGGGATTATATGCCTGTGTATGCGGTTATGATTGTAGAATCGTATTTTCAATTGAACAAAACGGAAAAATGAGCAATGAAGTTATTGTGCTGCTTGATATCGGCACACATGATGAAGTATATTAAGTCAACATAACGGAAAAAGTTATGTTGATTGCAAGCACCTCATAGCTGGTCAGCCTTGGGATACCATTGCAGTCAATAACCGTAACAGAAATTAATTTTTTCATATTATGGCGTCATCGAGTTTACTCACACGAAACAAGCGGTATCGAACATCCTTTCACGCATACAACGAATTAAAGAATGAGTCCGCAATAACATCCCCATTTAAAAATTGGGGAGCACTATCCTTCAACGATAGTACGTTCTGAAAAGGGCAAGTTATTTAAGACTGATTCCTTAAAAGCTCCTTTTTGGCATCAAAAAGTACACTCTAAGCCCTTTTTTGCCCATATTTTTAATTACATTATCCATAAAAACAGCAACTTATCTGGGTCAGACCCGGCTATGACCGGCTATGTCAGCCGGCTATGGACAACTGGTGTCTTCATGTTTACCTATAGAACTATCTCTTGAAAAAGCCTGTTCCATGGCGTTTTGTCTTTGAGACAACAACTCTTTAATTTCAGAAGTATCACCTGTCTCATAAAATTTGATAATTTTATCAAAGAATTCAGGGATGACTTTATCCGGAAAAGTCACAACATGAATACAGTTGGACAAAAGTATACCATTCATCATTAGCTGGCCGGTGCGTTTGTTACCATCATTGAAATATTGATTACGTGCGATCTCCAAAAATACACTAAAGGCTGCATCTATAGGGTCGTTGTGCTTGGTTGTCTTTAGTTCCAGGTCGGCCCATAAACCAGGCAATGTCGTGAACAAAGGTGGTACATAATCTGTCCCAGTTATCTGGACGTTTCTATTTCTAAAGCAGCCCACTTCTGCATAATCTGCGGATGCCACTAATTGGTTTAACTCGAATGCAATCGTTTTGTTGAAAACAAACTGGTCATTTTTTATCAGTTCAATCAAGTAGTCCCAAGCTTTTGCAATCTGTATAACTTGTTGTTGCTCTTGAAGTTTTTTTCCGCCTACGGTAAAGCCTTCAACAATGGTTGTAACCTCTGCAACTGTATGGGTATTACCCTCGGCTTTTGCCATATTATAGACAAGCTGGCTTTTTAGTTTTTTTGCTGCAAATAAGACATCATTCTTTGTATTCATGATTTTCTCCCTGGTCATTGCTACAGGACTACAACCTTATCAAAATGTGCATTCCACTTAGGAACTTCGACGATAATAAACTACCAAATTATTTTTTTTTATAATGCAATATCAACATATTAAACTGGACATACTGGTAGTCTATGTTCGGGTAAGTCCCTTAGGCCATGGACACCACCCCACTTCTGGACACTTTCAACTCCTCGCCAAGGAGTCCCCTTCTGAATCTCTGATTCAGGAGGGGTAGTTGACCCACATATTTCTTTGCTTCTTTTCCCGGATGCGGCCTGTGGGCGTATTATCTTGTGCCGGAAAGTTCCAACACTACCCGAGAACCACCCTCTCGGACTTCACCTCCAAGTGCCTCAATCAGAGATTCAATATCGCTGAATTTAATATTTGCCTTGGTAGGCTTGGCAAAGATGGCCGATAATGTCTTCCGGTATTTTGTTTTCATGATAAATATGGTAACACTTTACGATACCATAGTAAAAGAAGGTTTAAGCAACCTCAAGAGTCAACAACCCCTGAGCTAAAGACTCAGGGGTTGAATAGCTTACCGGGGTCAGGTCCGGCTATGAGAGATGCAAAAATAATGTGTCTGATATTGCCGGATTCACCATAAAGCCATGTTTGAGATAAAACGCCTCTGCCTTGTTACTGAGTGCATGAACGATGAGAGCACGAGCACCAATCTGTTGAGAAACGTTAATTGAGCGTGCCACCGCATCCTTGAGCAACCCTTGGCCAATGCCTGCTCCATGACAGCCCTGATCCACAGCCAGGCGACCCAAAATCAGCGCAAGGATGGGATCTGGCATATTCCTCCTGACCCGCCCTGGTACATCCCCGGGGGCAACACTACCTGCTGCGATGGCATAATAACCCACAACCTGTTTACCTTGGCACACCACATAGGTACGCGAACCGCCACCATACTCATTTTTCATTGCTCGTCGGTTCAACCATTCATTGAGCGAGTCAATTCCGCAATCAAAGGCAACTGTCTGGTGATCAACCGTCAAGGAAGTGGGAGGGGTTAATCTTCCCATTGTGCCTTGCCAGCCAGAAGTCTTTGGACTGCCTTGTTGTCAGTTAACGGGACTTTTAAAGCAGTTTCAAAGGCTTTAAATAATTCGTCATCCAACATAAAGTAACGACGATCACACAGGACATGCTCCGCTTCCCGACAGGCAGCTTCAAGGATAAAATCCGTCAATTTTTTATGTGTAGCAGTGCAAGCACGATCAATCAGTTCTCGCTGGGCAGGAAATACACGAAGGTTTATTGCGGACGTACGCCGATTTGTAACGGTATTTCCTTGAACCATGATTTCATCTCCAATAAAAAGTATTTGTCAAGCCCCTTTTTGGCATCAAAAAGTACACGCTAAGACCATTTTTACCCATTTTTTTAGGCAATATTATTTATAAAAACAAAACTTAGCGGGGTCAGATGCTGCTATTAGACCATGAACCTGCCGGTGTCCACTTTTTTTCTTCAGAGGCACCTTTGATTACCGGAGTTAAAAACGATTCAACCTCGGTCACGATGTCTTGGAACGAAGCAGGAACATGATCTTGCTTCAAGCGTTTGCGGAAGACGGCCCACATACTTAGGCGTGAAGATATGAAATCTGCTGAAAAAGCTTCGATAGGCTGGTTTAATTCTGTCCCGCGCTGTTTAAATGTAAGCTTTACAGCCTCTGCAAGATTACTCAGTTCAAATCGGAACTGACGTGACAACAGCCAAATATCATAAAAATCCTTCATGCGACTGTTCAGGTGGCCAAGCTTTATCATTGCCTCAAATTTCTCGGCAATAGCACTTTCCCGACTGTAACATAGTAAAGTTGTTTTACCGAAGCGGATATATTTCGGCGAGATGTCATATATTTGCCTCCAAATAAGGGAGCACAATTTTATTCACGCGGCAAATCCTGGCGTACTCCAGTATCTTTTTATGATCGAATTTCATTCTACTTTTGTAGAGTTTCAGAGCCTCAAGCACAACATCCATTCCAATTTTGTTCCTAAACTTAAAGCAGTCTGCCAGTGTTTTTTCCGGGCTGTAAACCTTGATGGTAACGCCATCAATTTGATGCCGCTCAACGCCTGCCTGAAACGACCCTGCAGAAAATTTATGAAATTGCATTGGTGGATAGTGGATCACAGGAGGTTTGCTATCCTTTGGTATTGCGACAGAAACTTCGTGGGGAATCTGTGTTGTAATTTCATGGAAGGACAGTGCTGATATAAGGCAGATGACCGAAATGGGAATTCTGGTGGCAACAATAACAAGATCGGGGCTTGAAACGGTTTCAATCTCCGCCAGTCGGTAAATCCCTCTGGAGATCTGCTCCAGGTCTCCCATATCCCGTAGCTGATAAAGCGTTCTGGGATGTATTCCGGCCTGAATCGCCTCAGATGTCTTAA
>CAYSSE010000105.1:0-13164 GCA_964433355.1 uncultured Desulfocicer sp. | reverse complement strand
AGAAGGCAGGGCAGGTCAAAATATGGTGCAAAGCGACCCAAATAAGTTGTTTGGACATCGGGTTGGGATTTGTCTTGGGATCATTGAATCAGTTTAAGAAATCGGTGGATGTATGGCAAGAAAAAAAATAGTTTCAGCACACTTGACCATGGGTGTAAAGGGAGAAAAGACCCTTGCGTCCAAGTTTGTCAATTGCGTAATGAGAGATGGCAAGAGAAGCGTCGCTGTGAGAGTGTTCGATGATGCAATGGATCTCATTGAAAAAAAATCCGGCGATAAACCGTTGGATGTATTTGAAAAGGCGATCAACAATGTCCGTCCCTCCGTGGAAGTAAAATCCCGTCGGGTGGGGGGGTCGACCTATCAGGTGCCCACAGAGATAAAACCTTCAAGGCAGACAGCTCTGGCCTTCCGGTGGTTGCTGACATTTAGTCGGAAACGCTCTGAAAAGGGGATGGCCAACAAGCTTGCGGCTGAGTTCATGGATGCATCCAATGAGCGTGGCGGTGCCATGAAAAAGAAAGAAGATACCCATAAAATGGCCGAGGCAAATAAAGCTTTTGCCCATTTCAGATGGTAATTTTTTAAAAATATTTGAAAAGTCCTGTTAAGATTTTAGAAGATTTCAGGGAGGAAAATTTACAATGGCTAAGGAAAAATTTGAGCGGACGAAACCGCATGTTAACATTGGAACCATTGGGCATATAGATCACGGTAAGACCACTTTGACTGCTGCAATCACAAAGCATGCAGCCCTTGCAGGTCATGGCGTCTATGTTCCTTTTGATGAGATTGACAAGGCCCCGGAAGAGCGTGAGCGTGGTATCACCATCGCAACGGCTCACGTGGAGTATGAGACTGCTAACCGTCATTATGCCCATGTGGATTGCCCCGGTCATGCGGATTATATCAAGAACATGATCACTGGTGCTGCCCAGATGGATGGTGCGGTTTTAGTTGTGAGTGCCGATGATGGTCCCATGCCCCAGACCCGGGAGCATATTCTTCTTGCCCGTCAGGTGGGCGTTCCCAGTATTGTTGTGTTTTTGAACAAATGCGACATGGTGGATGACGAAGAACTTATTGAGCTGGTGGAGATGGAGCTCCAGGAACTTCTGGACAAGTATGAGTTTCCCGGAGATGACACCCCCATTATCAGAGGATCTGCTCTGAAGGCTCTGGAGTGTGACGAACCCGGTGGTGATGATGCCAAGTGCATTGCCGAGCTTCTTGCTGTGCTGGATTCCTATGTGGAAGAACCTGTTCGTGACACGGACAAACCCTTTCTCATGCCCATTGAGGATGTGTTCAGCATTTCTGGTCGCGGTACTGTTGTGACTGGGAGGATTGAGCGTGGTATTGTTAAAACCGGTGAAGAAGTCGAGCTTGTGGGTATCCGTGAAACCACTAAGACTATTTGTACCGGCGTTGAAATGTTTAGAAAACTTCTGGACGAAGGTCGAGCCGGTGACAATGTAGGTCTTCTCCTTAGGGGTACCAAGAGAGAAGCCGTTGAAAGAGGCCAGGTCGTTGCCAAGCCAGGT
Source organism: uncultured Desulfocicer sp. (assembly GCA_964433355.1). Classification (GTDB taxonomy): domain Bacteria; phylum Desulfobacterota; class Desulfobacteria; order Desulfobacterales; family Desulfobacteraceae; genus Desulfocicer. The sequence goes on along the minus strand of CAYSSE010000105.1, from coordinate 11,620 downwards.
TCTATCAAGCCTTACACCAAGTTTAAGGCGGAAATTTATTGCCTGAGCAAAGAAGAAGGGGGTCGTCATACGCCTTTCTTCAGCGGTTATCGTCCCCAATTTTTCTTTAGAACCACTGATGTAACCGGTATTTTGACCCTGGCAGAGGGTGTTGAGATGATCATGCCCGGAGATAATGCAAGTATCTCAGCTGAGCTGATTGCCCCCATTGCCATGGAAAAAGAGCTTCGGTTTGCCATCAGGGAAGGTGGACGTACTGTTGGTGCCGGCGTTATTGGCGAAATTGTTGAATAATCCAGGGAAGATTGAATCGTTATGATAAAAACAAAAATAAGGATCAGGCTCAAGGCTTATGACCATAAGTTGCTTGATCGTTCATCCCTTGACATCGTGGATACAGCAAGAAAAACCGGTGCAAAGGTTGTGGGGCCCATCCCCCTTCCCACCCGGATTAATAAATTTTGTGTGCTGCGTTCTCCACATGTGAACAAGAAATCCCGGGAGCAGTTTGAAATCAGAACTCACAAACGTCTGATGGGTATCCTTGAACCCACTCAGCAGACTGTGGATGCCCTGATGAAACTGGATCTGTCCCCGGGTGTGGCTGTGGAAATCAAGCTTTAATGTGATCCTTCACCGGATCAGATGGGTTTGTTTTTAGCAGAAATTAAAGAAGATTTAGCCTATAAGATCAGATCCCCTTTTAAGGGATTTGAAAACATAGAACAGGATATGATTATGTGTGATGGAATTGTTGGAAAAAAGATGGGAATGACCAGTGTTTTTGTCGCCGATGGCACCCTTGTGCCGGTAAGCGTGCTTGAGGTGGGCCCCTGTGTGGTCACCCAGGTAAAAACCCTCAGCGTGGACGGCTACAATGCGGTCCAGGTTGGCTTTGGGCACAAAGACATTAAACGGTGTACCAAACCTGCTGCAGGTCATTTTGCAAAAAGCGGTGACGCTGGGTTTGTAACCCTTCGTGAATTTAAAGTGGACACCCCGGAAGACTATGAACCAGGTCAGGTTCTGGGTCTTGATTTTTTGCAGCCCGGAGACAAGGTCAACGTGTCCGGTACCTCCAAGGGGCGAGGATTTCAGGGAACCATTAAGCGTCATGGCTTCAGCCGTGGACCAGAGACCCATGGTAGCAGGAACCATCGTGCACCCGGTTCCATAGGGTGTTCAGCTTGGCCTGCACGGGTCACCAAGGGTAAAAAAATGCCCGGACACATGGGGGTTGATCGAAAAACGGTCAAAAACCTTGTGGTGATTGAAATCAGAGCAGAAGAGAATCTTTTGCTGGTCAAAGGACCTGTTCCGGGCGCAAAAACCGGCATCCTTGAGATCGTAAAAGTGGCAAAGTAGTTGGGATTGTATACGTAGTTTTTACCACGACTGTGGGTATTGCAATGACCTTCGCAGTGAAGCACAGTCGGAATTTAATGAGGACATATATGGCTGCTGTAGATGTTTTGAACAGGTCAGGTGAGAAGGTCTCCGAGACCCAACTCCCTGATACGATATTCAGCATACCTGTTAAAAAAAGTGTACTGCATGACGTTGTGAGAATGCAGCTTGCAAGTAAAAGACGCGGAACCGCCGCTGTGAAAGGGCGTTCTGACATCGTTGGAAGTACCAAAAAACTGTATCGGCAAAAGGGTACGGGTAATTCAAGAGCTGGAAGTGTCAAGTCACCCCTGAGGCGGGGTGGTGGCGTTATCTTTGGTCCCATGCAGAGATCCTATGCCTACAACCTGCCCAAAAAAGTGCGTGCGTTGGCCCTGAAAATGGCACTGAGCAGTAAGTTGGCCACCGAATCTTTGGCTGTTATTGATGGTTTTGGCCTGGAAGGGATCAAAACAAAGGCCTTTGTGGATGTAACCAAGGCGCTGGGGCTGAAAAAGGTTCTGGTGGTTACTTCAGACGATGATAGAAATTTGTTTCTCTCTTCACGGAATGTTCCTGGGGTTAAAGTGATTAAGACCGAGGGACTCAATGTTTATGATATCCTGAAATATGACACGCTGTTATTAGTTGAGTCATCCATTCAGGGAATTGAAGGGAGACTCGGGTGATGATAAGAGATTATGATATAATTCGACGGCCCTTGAATACGGAAAAAACAACTCTGCAAAAAGAGCTCTTCAATCAGGTTTCCTTTGAGGTGGATCGACAGGCCAACCGCATGGAAATTAAAGACGCGGTGGAACGAATTTTTAATACCAAAGTTCAAGCCGTCAGGACTATTCAGATGAAGGGCAAGGTAAAGCGTCGTGGCAAGGTCGTTGGAAAACGGCGGGATTGGAAAAAGGCCATTGTACGGTTAATGCCTGGGCAGAGAATTGATTTTTTTGAAGGTGTATAAAGAGGTAACCACATGTCAATAAAGAAGACAAAGCCGACATCACCCGGCAGACGGGCCCAGGAGTACTTTACCTTTGAGGAGATTACCAAGGTAAAGCCCGAACGGAGCCTGCTGAAAAAAATTAAAAAAACAGCCGGGCGTAATGTCCATGGCCGAATTACCAGTCGTCACCGGGGTGGTGGGGCAAAAAAGCAGTACAGGATTATAGATTTTAAAAGAGATAAAGATGGCATTCCTGCCAAGGTCTCTGCCATTGAATACGATCCCAACAGAAGTGCTCGCATAGCCCTTTTGTTTTATGTGGATGGTGAAAAAAGATACATTCTTGCCCCTAAAGATCTCCAGGTGGGTGATGTAATCGAAACCGGTCCGGATGCAGATATTAAACCGGGCAATTGCCTGCCCCTGGAAAATATTCCCCTGGGTACCCGTATTCATAATGTGGAGCTCAAACAGCAAAAGGGCGGTCAGATCGTCCGGAGTGCTGGTACCTTTGCAAGGCTGATGGCAAAAGACGGCGGCTATGCCCAGGTTCTTCTGCCCTCCGGTGAAGTGCGCATGGTGCACATCAAGTGCAAGGCCACCATTGGAAGGGTGGGTAATGAAAAACACGATGATATCAAACTTGGTAAAGCCGGTCGTTCCCGATGGTTGGGGCGCAGGCCATCCGTAAGAGGTGTTGCCATGAACCCTGTGGATCATCCCATGGGTGGTGGTGAGGGTAGATCCTCCGGTGGTCGTCATCCTTGTACGCCTTGGGGTGTGCCCACCAAAGGATATCGAACCCGTAATAATAAGCGGACTGACCAGTACATCGTGAAAAGAAGAGCTAAACGCAAATAGGTAGGTGATCTGATATGCCAAGGTCGTTGAAAAAGGGCCCTTATATAGCCCCGGAACTGATAAGAAAGGTTGTTGCTGCTCAAGAAGATAAAAAGAGCAACAGAGTGATCAAAACCTGGTCCAGGAGATCAACTATTTTTCCCGAGATGGTGGGAGTCACTTTTGCAGTTCATAATGGAAAAAAATTCGTGCCGGTATTTGTTACGGAGAACATGGTCGGACATAAGCTTGGCGAGTTTTCTCCCACAAGAACGTTTTACGGTCACGCAGGTGATAAAAAGTCGAAAATGAAGAGATAACCCCTTGGGGTTACAATGTAAGAGGAAACTGAAATGGAAGTTAAAGCAGTCACTAAATACGTACGAATATCACCGTTAAAACTGCGTGCTCCTGTTGAAGCTTTGATGGGTAAACCTGTGGAAGAAGCGTTAAACCTTCTCAAGTTTATGCCCCTTAAAGCAGCCGGTATCATATCCAAAACCCTGAGTTCGGCTGTGGCCAATGCTGAGCACAACAATGAGTTGGATGTTGACGGTCTCATCGTCAAGAACATTGTTGTTGACCAGGGTCCTACCCTGAAGCGATTTCGGGCAAGGGCCAGGGGCAGAGGTGCCAGGATTCTGAAAAGATCCAGCCACATCACAGTAACAGTTGCGGAAACGGTCTAAATAAGGAGGATTCGGATTGGGCCAAAAAGTAAATCCAATCGGGTTAAGATTAGGTATTATTAAAACATGGGATTCCCGGTGGTATGCCGATAAGGAATATGCTGATTTTGTTTATGAAGATTATAAAATCAGAAAATTTCTTAAAAAGAAGCTTTACCATGCCGGTATCTCTAAAATAGAAATTGAGCGGTTTTCCAAACGGATAAGACTCCGCGTGTTTGCAGCAAGACCTGGGATCATCATCGGGAAAAAAGGATCTGAAATTGCCCTTTTGAAAAAAGAGCTGGAAAAGATGCTTGTCCCCGAGGTGCTCATCGATATCAAAGAGGTCAGACGACCTGAGGTTGATGCCCAACTTGTTGCAGAAAATATTTCATCCCAGCTTGAGCGACGAATTGCCTTTCGAAGGGCCATGAAGAGAAGCGTCTCTTCGGCCATGCGATTTGGTGCCCAGGGGATTAAAATTATTTGTGCTGGCAGACTTGGCGGTGCAGAAATGGCAAGAACGGAGTGGTACAAAGAAGGCCGTATTCCGCTTCACACGTTGAGAGCTGACGTGGATTATGGCTTTATTGAAGCCCAGACCACCTATGGTACCATCGGAATTAAAGTCTTCATCTTTAAGGGTGAAGTGCTTAACACCGACCAAAACCTTACAGCTTAATAGAAAGCTTGCTTAGGAGATATACATTATGCTGAGTCCTAAAAAGGTAAAGTATCGCAAACGGATGCGTGGAAGGCTCAAGGGAAAACCCACCGGCGGGACAGAACTGAACTTCGGTGATTTTGGACTGCAGGCCATTGAGTGTGGATACGTCAATGCCCGACAGATTGAAGCTGCCCGTATTGCCATGACCCGTAAAATTAAAAGAAGTGGTAAAACCTGGATTCGTTTTTTTCCGGACAAGCCCGTTACCAAGAAACCCGCTGAAGTCAGGATGGGTAAGGGTAAAGGACCTACGGATGCTTGGGTGGCTGCCATTAGACCCGGACGAATCCTCTATGAGATGGAAGGAGTCCCAAGAGAGCTTGCCCAGGAAGCCCTTCGTCTGGCAGCCAGAAAGCTGTCCGTTAAAACGCGCTTTGTGGAAAGGAGTTAAGCCATGAAAATTAGTGATATTCGAGCCATGAGCGCCGAAGAGATAGAGACAAAACTGACTGAGCTGAAAAAAGAATTTTTCAATCTCCGTTTTCAGCATGGTGTTGGTCAGCTTGAGAATACAGCCATTCTTCCTGGGATTCGACGGGATATTGCCCGTCTGAATACGGTTTCCCGGGAGATGAATTGAAACACATAGCTAACCCAAATTAGAGTTGATGCCATGAATGAAAGAGGAAGAAAAAAAGTACTTTTGGGTACTATAATATCTGACAAGATGGATAAATCTGTGGTTGTACAGGTCGAAAGACTGGTGCAGCACAAGATTTATAAAAAATATATTAAAAGCTATAAAAAATATGCTGCCCACGACGAAAATAACCTTTGTCATCCCGGGGATGTCGTTAAGATCACTGAATCAAGACCCCTTAGTAAAACCAAGAAATTTCGCGTAAGTGAGATTGTCAAACGGGCGGTTTGATTTTATAAGGAGTTGAGATAATGATTCAGACAGAGACAAGATTGACTGTGGCAGACAACTCCGGTGCCAAGGAACTTTATTGTATCAAGGTTCTTGGTGGATCGAAAAGACGGTATGCCGGTATCGGGGATATCATTGTTGTGTCCGTTAAGGAAGCCATCCCCAATGCCAAGGTTAAAAAGGGTGATGTTGTCAAGGCGGTTGTCGTACGGACTAAAAAAGAGGTCTCCAGACCCGATGGTTCGATGATCAGATTTGATGATAACTCAGCTGTTATTATCAATCCTTCCAATGAACCCATTGGCACTCGTATTTTCGGCCCCGTTGCAAGAGAACTCCGGGCCAAACGGTTTATGAAGATAATATCCCTTGCACCCGAGGTTCTGTAGCAGTTTGCTACTTGGAGAGGATTCCCATGGAAAAGATTAAAACAAGAATTAAAACCGATGATAAGGTAAAGATCATTGCCGGTAAGGATAAAGGCAAAATCGGCAAGGTTCTGAAAGTAATTAAAAAGAAAAACAGAGCCATTGTTGAAAATATTAATGTGGCAAAGATCCATCAGCGACCCACCCAGGCAAATCCCCAGGGCGGCATTGTGGAAAAGGCAATGCCGGTGGATTATTCAAATCTGATGCTTATGTGCAGCCGATGCGTTAAGCCGGTGCGTGTGGGTGTGAGAGTGCTTGAAGATGGAAAAAAGGTCAGATTCTGTAAAAAATGCAATGAACAGATCGATGCTTAGGATTCGACTGAGGAGCTAATTTTCGATGCTTAAAGAGAAATATGAAAAAGAGATAGTCCCGGCGCTGACAAAGACCTTTGACTATCAAAACAGAATGCAGGTGCCTGGCCTGGAAAAGATTGTGCTGAATATTGGATTGGGCGAAGCCATCAAAAATGTGAAATTGCTGGATTCTGCCGCTGCTGATCTGACCCTGATCGCAGGCCAGAAACCTGTTATCACCAAGGCAAAAAAATCCATTGCAGCATTCAAGCTCAGGGAAGGACAGTCCATTGGTTGTATGGTTACCCTGCGCCGGGAAAAGATGTATGATTTTCTGGAAAAATTGGTAAACATTACGCTTCCCCGTGTTCGTGATTTTCGGGGGATTTCCGGAAAGGCTTTTGATGGAAGAGGTAACTACAGTCTTGGCATCAAAGAGCATATTATTTTTCCAGAAATTAATTATGACATGACTGACAGCATTAAGGGTCTTAATGTTACCATAGTCACCACGGCAAAATCCGACAAAGAGGGCAAGGAACTGCTTACGCTTTTTGGAATGCCCTTTAAAAACTGATCGTTAATCGTAAGTTGTAACTTGGATATGAAATGGGGCCCGGGAAAAATTAACGTTGTTTCTCCCCTGCATACAGCATATCCTTCCAGGAGGTAAAGTTGGCAAAGAAGTCTCTTATCGCAAAGGCGGGGAGAACGCCGAAATTTAAAGTGCGGGCGTACAATCGTTGCACCATTTGTGGCCGGCCCAGGGGATTTATCCGGAAAGCAGGTATCTGTAGAATCTGTTTCAGGGATCTTGCTTCTGCCGGAAAATTACCGGGTGTGACAAAATCGAGTTGGTAATCATTCCGACAAGCCCAGATAGGTCGGGTGATTATGTCAAACTTGGATAACAGATATCGTATAGTTCTTTTCTGTCTGCAAAGACAGCAAAGTTGTTTCAGGAGATTATTATGGCAATGAGTGATCCCATAGCGGACATGCTTACAAGAATCAGAAATGGTGCTAAGGCAGAGTTCGCAAAAGTGGATATCCCCGGGTCCAAATTGAAAATTGAATTGGCGCGGGTGCTGAAAGAGCAAGGCTACATTAAGAATCACAAATTCCTTGAAGATGACAAACAAGGTGTGCTTCGCGTTTATCTTAAATATGTAGGTGAAAGTGAACCTGCCATACATGGACTTCAGCGAGTCAGTAAGCCCGGTTGCAGGGTTTACACAAAGTCCAAAGAAGTTCAGCCGGTATTAAACGGTCTTGGTATTTCGATTGTATCCACATCAAAAGGGTTGATGACGGATAAGCAGGCAAAAAAAGAAAATGTGGGCGGCGAAGTCCTCTGTAATATCTGGTAAAACTGGAGGGATACATGTCTCGAATTGGTAAAAAGCCGGTCCAGATTCCTGAAAAGGTGGAAATTGCACTCACAGATGGTTCCATCGCCGTTAAAGGCGCCTTGGGATCACTTCAGCGCAGTCTGCATCCGGCAGTCACAATTAAAATTGAAGAAGATAGGCTTCTGGTCTCTCCCATAGATGAGAATCGGAAGACCGTTGCCCTGCAGGGCTTGTATCGATCATTGATTCAGAACATGGTGATTGGTGTAACCACAGGGTACGTGAAAACGCTTTTGTTGAACGGAATTGGTTATCGTGCCGAAGTAAAGGGAAGTCAACTGATATTGAATGTGGGTTATTCCAATCCCGTTGATTTTGCTCTTCCTGACGGCGTTACCGCAAAGGTGGATAAAAATACCCAGATCACCCTGTCATCCATTGACAAGGAGGTTCTTGGTGAGACTGCAGCGCGGATTAGAAAAGTCCGTCCCCCCGAGCCCTACAAGGGAAAGGGAATTATGTATTCAGATGAAAGAATCATTAGAAAGGCCGGTAAGGCTGCAGCAAAATAATCATAATCAGGAATAGAATACAATGGCAAATCGAACTACAAAGCGAATCTCAAGATTAAAGAGAAAGCGAAGAATTAGAAAAAATATCAATGGTACACCGGAACGCCCCAGACTTAGCGTTTTCAGGAGTGCTGGCCATATGTATGCCCAAGTCATTGATGATGTCAAAGGGCATACCATTGTGTCAGCATCCACCCTCGATTCCCAATTTAAAGAGACCGGTATCAAAAGCAGTGGAAAAGAAGGGGCTGCTGTTATCGGAAAGCTTGTTGGACAAAGGGCCCTGGATCAGGGGATTACTAAAGTCACCTTCGACAGAAATGGCTTTCTTTATCACGGACGTGTTAAGTCTGTTTCTGACGGAGCCCGGGAAGTCGGGTTGAATTTCTAATTAAGGAGGGAGTTCCTTGGGCAGCAAACAGACAGATGAAAATCAGTTGATTGATAAAGTTGTTCGAATCAACAGAGTTGCAAAGGTTGTAAAGGGTGGTAGAAATTTCAGCTTTAGCGCTTTATGTGTGGTAGGTGATGGTGAAGGTAGCGTGGGCTATGGCTTGGGAAAAGCAGGCGAAGTACCTGAGGCCATCCGCAAGGGTGTTGAAAAAGCCAAACGCTCCATGACAAAGGTGTCTATTCTGGATGGATCCGTCCCCTGTGAAGTGGTGGGACGTGCCGGTTCCGGCCGTGTGCTTTTAAAACCAGCCTCTCCAGGTACCGGGGTTATAGCAGGCGGTGCTGTTCGTGCCGTTCTTGAAGCCGTTGGGGTCACCGATATTTTGACCAAATGCATTGGCAGCAATAATGCTCACAACGTGGTCAGGGCGACCATGGCCGGACTGAAGTCACTTGAAACCAGAGAAGAGGTTGCCAGAAGAAGGGGCCTTCGACCGGAAGATATATAGGAGGGACTTGACATGTCAGGTAAAATTAAACTAACGCAGATCAGAAGCATCATCGGACGTCCTGAAAAGCATCGCAGAATTCTCCGTGCGCTGGGTTTGAGAAAAATAAATATGACCGTTGAACATAAGAACAACCCGGCAATCCTCGGGATGGCAAAAAAGGTTCCACATCTGGTCAGGGTAGAGGAGGTTTAAAGTGAAATTGCATGAATTGTCCCCTGCAGAAGGGAGCCGACAAAGCAGGAAAAGAGTGGGACGCGGTCCTGGTTCCGGTATGGGAAAAACCTCCACACGGGGTCATAAAGGGCATAATGCCAGATCCGGTGGTGGGGTTCGTCCCGGTTTTGAGGGCGGTCAGATGCCCTTGCATCGACGGCTTCCCAAAAGAGGCTTTACCAGTCTTTTTAAGAAAAAAATTGCCGTTTTGAACCTTGGGGATCTGGATGTCTTTGAAGCCGGTATTACCATTGATGGGATACTTCTCAAAGACAGAGGGCTCGTCAAAGGAAAAATAGATGGCATAAAAATCCTCGGTAATGGGGAATTGACAAAAGCGTTTTTCCTTAAAGGATGCCTTGTGAGCCAGTCCGCCCGGGAAAAGATCGAGGCTGCCGGCGGAAATATTGAACTGTAATTCTATCTGAGGTTTTAAATGATTGAGAGCGGATATCAGAATATACTCAAGCTTCCAGACTTAAAAAGAAAGCTTTTGATTACGTTTGCATTGCTTTTCGTTTATAGGGTGGGTGTGCATGTACCAACACCTGGGATTGATACAGCGGCACTGGCCTCTTTTTTTGATAATGCCAGGGGAACTCTGTTTGCAATGTTTAATATGTTCTCAGGGGGTGCTCTGGATCGTCTCTCTGTCTTTGCCCTGGGGATTATGCCCTACATCAGTGCCTCGATTATTCTTCAGCTAATGACGGTTGTGGTTCCCCACCTCGAACAACTTTCCAAAGAGGGGGAGCAGGGCCGGAAGAAAATTACCCAGTACACCCGTTATGGTACAGTGGCTTTGAGTCTGATTCAGGGGTTTGGCATTGCTGTGGGGCTTGAAAGTATGACCTCACCGGCCGGCGCACCCATTGTAATGTATCCGGGGTGGGCATTTCGCTTTATGACAGTGCTCACCTTGACGGCGGGAACTGCCTTTATCATGTGGTTGGGAGAACAGATCACCGAGCGGGGGATTGGAAATGGTATCTCTCTCATTATTTTTGCCGGTATTGTTGCACGGATGCCCACGGCCATGGGAAATACCATGAGCCTGGTTTCCACCGGTGAAATGGGCGTTTTTGCCATTATTATCCTGATCCTTCTCATGGTGGGAGTTATTGGGTTTATCATCTTCATGGAACAGTCCCAGCGAAGAATTCCCGTGCAGTATGCCAAACGGGTGGTGGGACGAAAAATGTATGGCGGCCAGACCTCACATCTTCCCTTGAAGATTAATACAGCAGGGGTTATTCCACCCATTTTTGCTTCATCCATTATTATGTTTCCGGCGACCTTGGCCAATTTCATTGATCTGCCCGTCATGCAGAGTGTCGCAGCCGCCATGAGCCCGGGGAGCATAATTTATAACTTGATCTATGTAGGCTTCATCATATTCTTTTGTTTCTTTTACACAGCGGTTACCTTTAACCCTGATAATGTAGCAGATAATATGAAAAAGAACGGGGGATATATCCCGGGCATTCGACCGGGGAAAAAAACCGCTGAATACATTGATAAAGTGCTCACAAGAATTACACTGGGCGGGGCTGTTTATGTGTCTGCCGTGTGTGTTCTGCCCACCATGTTGATGACAAAATTTAATGTGCCGTTCTACTTTGGCGGTACAGCTCTGCTGATAGTTGTTGGTGTTTCCATCGACACGATTGCGCAGATAGAATCCCATTTGATTTCAAGGAATTATGACGGTTTCCTGGGTAAATCAGGGGGGAGTGTGAAATCGAGACGGTAGAAGAAATCGGCATAACAATCACAGACGGATAACAGTAATGAGAGGTGGAATATGGCAAAGGAAGAAGCCATTAAGGTAGAAGGCACGGTGCTTGAAACATTACCCAACGCCATGTTCAAGGTAGAGCTGGATAACAAGCACCAGTTGCTGGCACATATATCAGGCAAAATGAGAATGCATTTCATTAAAATTCTACCGGGAGATAAGGTAACTGTGGAACTTTCCCCCTATGATTTAAGCCGGGGACGGATTACCTATCGATATAAATAGCACATCGCTGGAAGCGACTTCCAGTTGATGCGAGGAGTATATGCAAGATGAAAGTTAGAGCATCTGTTAAAAAAATTTGTAAGGATTGCAAAATTATCCGCAGGAATGGAGTCATCCGGGTGATTTGTATAAATAAACGTCATAATCAACGACAGGGATAGGGGGGATAAAGCGTGGCAAGAATTGCAGGCGTAGATTTACCCAGAAATAAGCACATAGAGATCGCTCTCACCTATATATTTGGTATTGGCAGAAGCAGATCCCAGGAGATTCTTTCAGAGGTCGGCATTGCATCGACATTAAAATCCGATGACCTCACCGAAGAGCAGGCCAACGAGATTAGAAAGGTCATTGACAGTAAATTTAAAGTTG
>CAYSSE010000104.1:0-13268 GCA_964433355.1 uncultured Desulfocicer sp. | reverse complement strand
GCATGATATCATTTGGCTCCGCGTCTACGACCCAATATTCGTTGTGTCCAGCAGGGCATGCCCGTTTATATGAAAGAGTAGACGCGCCTAACATTCTTTCACGCTTCGTTGTGGGCAGGCCGAGACCAGAATAAGGTCTGCCCATGCATAATCACACCAGGGCAAACAATCCAGGGTTCAATTCATATTTGCCAAGAGCCTCCACTGTTTCAGGAGAAACTTCCTTTAACATGCGGCTGTAAGCATCAATTCTGCTTTTTTCCCAGGGAATCCTTGAGACAATGTGCATGGAAATTTCAGGGTTAGCCGTGATCGATGTCTCATGGGCCATGGCACGGTGGGCCATGGCTTCGTTGGGATTGAGTATGACCACATCTTCGGTGATATGTTTTTTGATGGCTTCCATGAAAAGTTCCCGGCAATACCCAAAATGGGTGCAGCAAAGGGCTGCAAACACCCGGCCCCCAGTTTTGTTCATTTGGGCAGCAGCCTGTTTGACATTGTCGTCAATCATTTCCGGAACAATGGCACTGTACGGATCCCTTTCAATTTTTCCGGCCAGGTTTACACAGCCCTGATTGATGATGCGATCTCCTTCAATGCCCATCTCCTTGAGCCGGATCTCATGGGATCGGGCCGAGGTGGTGGTGGGAGTGCCAAAGATAATCACCTGACTGTCCGGGGTTTTAGCAAGCGCTTCGTGGATCATGGCGGCCCCGTCATCCACAATGCCGGTGACTTTAATATCTGTTTCTGTGCTGAAACGGGTCAGGGGATAGATCACCGAAAGGGTGTTACAGGCAATGAAAATTCGGTTTGGATCATAGGCTGCCATGGCGGTCATGGCGTTGTGAAACACCCGGGCTTTGGTATCCATATCCGGTAAATGATTATATCCTCTATCCACTTCTGGCCATGCGCTGAAATAGACAAGCTTGACCCGTTGCCAGGGAGAACCAGCCTTGAGCTGATTGGCAATTTCGGTGAACACCGACAATCCCCCCAGCCCCGAATCGGTGACCAGAATGGTTTGTGCACCTATTTTGTTTTCCGGCCCATCGGTCATCTCTTTTTCCCCTGATCGCTGCCCACTAAATTTTTTACATCATCCAGGGTCTGGGTAAGCCATTTTTGGTTCAAATCCCGGGCCCATTGGGGTGAAACTTCTATATTTCCTTCCACCATACGGGTCAGGGCATCCTTCCAGTGATGAAAATGCTGGAGGGTGGTCAATCGGTTCCTGAACATGGCGGCTCCTTTTTCCGGCTCTTCTTTCATGCGGTTCATGAGGGTTTCAATTTCATTGAAAAACCCCTGGGTACCATATTGGTGGAGAAACCCGTGCCAAGCATCTTCAATGCCCTGGGTGGTTTCAAGGGGCCTTGAAATTTCCTTTAATTCCGAGAAAAAAGTATCTCTGGTCGCGCCCTTTAATAAAGAGACTCCCTTTGTATGAATATTATAGGGGATCAACTCCAGGGCCGGTGGCTGATTCTTTTGTAAAATTGCTTTGACCATGTACCCTTGTTTTCGGTGCACCAGTTGGGTATCCTGGAAAAATACAAAATTGCCCAGGCTGTAGCAGATGGGAACGCCATTGTGCACAGACACCCCCTGGGGTACATGGGGATGATGGCCAATGACAATATCAGCTCCGGCATCGGCCATGCGGTGGAAAGCCCGGGTCACATAAGGCGGTGGAAAAGGGATGTACTCAATGCCGCAATGGCTGATGGCAATGATAAAATCAACGCTGCCCTTTAATCCTTTGATGGTCTCTTCCATGAGATCCAGATCCCAACCCATGACACCGGGTTTTTCTGCTTCTGCCCCTTTGAGATCTTCTCCTTCACTGAAGTTCACAAGGGCAATGGTAAGATCGTTGAGCTTTATAATCAGAGGCTTTTGGGCCTCCTCAATATTATTCCCGGCACCCAGATGTTTAATTTTATGTCTATCCAGGGTGTCCAATGTCTCCTGGAATGCGTCTTGATCAAAATCAAACATATGGTTATTGGCCAGGGTCACCACATCAAAAGGAATCTTTGTAAGTCCTTTGACGTGACACGTTTCTCCCTTGAATACTGCGCCGCTTTTCCATATGGGCAGGCCGTTGTCACTCAGGGGAGCTTCCAGATTTACAATGGAAAGATCTGAAGCCGTGAGCAGGGGGTAGACATCTCCATAGATGGAGGCAGGATTGTTTTCTATGATGGGAGCAAAATGTCGGATGGGAACCCAGTCCCCGGCAATCATTACCTCTGTGAGGGGGAGGGGTGACGTTGAGTCTGAATTTTGTTCAGAAGAGGGCAGGGTAATTGTTCCTGTTTCCCAATTTATCAAAGGAAGTGTTGTCAATTTACTTGTTCTCCTTTCCATGGGTGTATCTGATGGGCATTCTCCGGGTGAGGGATGCCACCACCTCATAATTAATGGTATCGCACAGTTCGGCAATATCCTCGGCACTGATATTAACATCCCCCTGGTTGCCAAGTATGATCACCTCCTCACCCACCTGAACACCAGGAACGGTCCCCACATCAATCATGGTGAAATCCATGCACACCCGGCCCACCACTGGTACTTGTATACCCGTCGGCATAAAGTCCATATTCACAGCGTCTGGGGCAATAATGCGGCGTTGACAGGGGACATCAGGACGCCTTTCGTTGTTGTCCATAGGCGGTTGTATACGCTTTAAAAAGGTCCATGACCTGTCGGCTTTTCTCACCGGGTTTTCCATCTGCAACAACCATGTCATTAATTTTAATGATAGGAACAATCTCTTTGTTGGAGGCGGTGATGAAAATTTCGTCCATCTCTTTGAGTTCCTCCATGTCAATGTGACGCATTTCCAGGGTAAACTTATCCTTGATCAGATCCAAAACAACGCTGCGGGTAATACCGGGCAACATGGCATCAGGGGGTGTGATGAGCGTATTTCCTTTAAAGGCGAAAAAATTGGTGGTGGTACCTTCCAAAACCCGATTTTCCCTGTCCACATAGATGGCTTCAATGGCCCCTTTTTTGTGGGCCTCTTGCTGGGCAAATACAGCAGAAAGATAGTTGGTGCTCTTGGATTCTGGGATAAAGCGTTCCATTGCAACAGTTATGACGGCTGCTCCATCGGCATACCACCAGTCCGGGAGCACATATTTGGGGGTGACCATGACCATGAGTTTCCCATTGCCTTGGGGGGTTACCCCATCGGGACTGATGCCGCCGGTGTAGACGATGCGGATGTTGGATTCTTCAAGGTGGGTGTTCTTTTCAATGGTTTGGTGGACAATGTCACAGATTTCGGCGTTGGTATGCTGGAGGATCAGCCCGATCTTTTTTGCAGAGTTTTCAAGACGGGCCACATGGGCTTCCAGATAAAAGGGACGTTTGTTGTAGGTGATCAGGAAATCAAATACTCCAAATCCCCTGAGTACGGTGATGTCTTTGGCCGACAGGGTTGCCTTGTCCTCTTCAATGAATTGTCCGTCAATGTAATAAGTATCCATGTGTTTTACTTGCCTCCTTTTTTTTGTTAGAAAATAAAACTTCTGGGGAACCTCAGTAGAGCCCCCCCCCCGATGGGTAATAGGAACCGGCCAATTGTGCCGTCTACGGTTCCGGCCGGGCCCATTGCCCGTCGGGGGGGGGCGGCATAATGCCATTTGGCTCCGCGTCTACGACCCAATATTCGTTATGTTCAGCAGGACATGCCCGTTTATAAGAAAGTCTCAGCAACACGCTGGAATTAAAAAGACTTTCATTTTTCGTTGTGGCAGTTATAAAATAATGCTGTTGTTAGATTTCGTGCCATCAGGCAATTTTTACAGACTCATGTTTTTTCCGGTAATTGCCCAAAGGCTATCATTTTATGGGATAATATTTATTACTCAAGAGTCCTAAGTTCTCATAACGCATTGAAATAATTAAGACCTATTAAATTAAGTTTTAATTCACAGGCTCTATAATTTCAAGGAGTTAGCAAATCTAAACACACAACATGCACAGAACTTAAGACTGAAGAGTTTATTATAATAGTATACTATATTTATTTTATCCTGACTAATAATATTTATTAGGTCTGAATGCAAGAATTTTCTTGATATGAATCTGATGTCTGATATTTTAGATATTAGATTTTTGGCATTCTTCACATGACCCCAAAAGTAATTTACAATCTTTTGGGAAAAAGCCCCACAAATGGGGAATGATAAAAAAAGTGTAAAACGCTTTTGAAGGATGCCCCCAAATTTATAAAAATTTTGAAACTTAGGAAAATAAAATGATTGTACTTGTGATCAATGCCGGAAGCTCTTCCTTAAAATATCAACTCCTGAACATGGTGGAAAATAAAGTCATGGCAGGCGGAGTTGTGGAGAGAATCGGGGACGCCCTGGGGGATGTCACCCACAAGAAATTCACCGGCCCCGCTCCAGAAAAATTTGTCCGGGAAGAAAAAATAGCAGATCATCGAGAGGCCATGCATCTGGTTGCGGATTTGATCATTGATGCCAAGACCGGTGTGATCAAGAGCAAGGATGAGATCAGTGCCATTGGGCACCGGGTGGTTCAGGGGGGAGAATATTTTCGTGCGGCCACCATCATTGATGCGGATATTAAAAAAAGTATTGAAAAAAATAACCCCCTGGCACCGCTGCACAATCCCCCCAATCTCATGGGCATTGACGTTGCTGAGGCCCTGTTCCCAGAAATTCCCAACATTGCCGTATTTGACACTGAGTTCCACCAGACCATGCCAGCCAAAGCTTTTCTTTATGCCTTACCCTATGAATTTTATGAAAAAATGCGGGTGCGTCGCTATGGGTTCCATGGCACCTCCCATAAATATGTGGCCCGGGCCGCTGCCATCCACATGGACAGACCCATCAATGACTTAAATTTGATCACGGTTCATCTGGGCAATGGCTGCTCCATTTCGGCTGTGGAAAAAGGTCGGTGCATTGATACCTCCATGGGAATGACCCCCCTTGCCGGTGTGATGATGGGAACCCGCACCGGTGACATTGATCCAGCCATCCAGCGCTATGTCATGAAAAATACCGGGATGACCGCAGATGAAATGGATACGGTGTTTAATAAAAAAAGTGGACTCAAGGGCATTTGCGGCATGAATGATATGCGTGATATCCACGCTGCCGGGGAAAAAGGGAACCAGCGTGCCACCCTGGCCCTTGATATGTTCACCTACCAGGTGAAGAAGTACATCGGAGCCTACACCGCAGCCCTGGGCCAGGTGGATGGAATCATCTTCACCGCCGGCATCGGAGAAAATGATGACATTGTCAGGGCCGGGGTGTGTGCCAATCTGTCCGGGCTTGGCATGGAACTGGATCTGGAAAAAAACCGGGGCAGAATTTCAGAACCAAAGGCCCTTCACACATCGGAAAGCCGTGTGCAGATCTGGGTGATTCCCACCAATGAAGAGCTTCAAATTGCCCAGGAAGTGGTTGATATCCTCCAGAATCGGAAGGCGCAATAGCCAGGTTGTCACTTAAGCCCTCCAGTCTTCTTGGCTGTGGGGCTTGTTTATTTCAGGCAGTTTTTTTCTGTTTTCCTGTTTTTGGCTTTTTCTTTTTTTCCCCACCGCCTTCATCTGATTTTGAAGCAGCCTTGGTGTTTTCGGCTTCTTTTTTCACAACTTTTTGCAGGGGAGCAGGGGACTCTTCTTTTTTTGCTGCAGTGGTTTTAGAAGGTTGAGTGACTTTACTCCCTTTCAGCAGTTGGAGAAGTACAGTTTTGTTTTTTGCCAGACATAAGGAGAGCTCATCCATTTGCTCTTCACTGAGTTCCATGTTCTTGGTTTTGATAAAATGATAAAGATTCTCTGCGATATCCAGCATCTTATCATGGGCATCGGCCTCTTTCTTTGTTGTAAATGTCATTTTTTCGTTTCCATTTCTGATAACGACATATTTAACGATGACAGCCATTTCATACTGCTCCTTATTTTAATAATAAACTAAATAGGTTATGAGAATTTACAACGGACAAGTTAATTAGTTTCCTAATCAAAGAGTGCATTGACAAACAAGGTGGCATCAAAATCCTGTAGATCTTCCACCCCTTCTCCCACACCAATATATTTTAATGGAACATCCATGGTTCTTGCCACCGAGGCAACCACGCCCCCCTTGGCGGTTCCGTCAAGCTTGGTCAGGGCCAGGGCCGTTATTCCCACGGCATCATTGAATAAAGCTGCCTGGGACAGGGCGTTTTGTCCGGTGGTGGCATCCAGCACCATTAATACTTCATGAGGGGCACCGGCCAGCCGCTTCCCCACCGATCGTTTTATTTTTTTCAGCTCTTCCATGAGATTCTTTTGAGTGTGTAATCGACCGGCAGTATCAATGAGAAGGATATCAATGCCCCGGGCAATGGATGCTTCCACGGCATCAAAGGCCACCGCAGCCGGGTCAGCGCCTTCTCTGTGTTTGATCATCTTAACCTGGGCCCGATTGGCCCAGATCTCCAATTGCTCAACAGCAGCTGCCCGGAAGGTGTCAGCCGCAGCGATGAGCACGGTTTTGCCTTCGGCCGTGAATTTCACCGCCAGTTTGCCAAGGGTGGTGGTCTTGCCGGTGCCGTTGACCCCCACCACCATGATCACCCGGGGACCGGTGGTTTGTGATTCGGTTTCAATGGGTGGGGTCTTAGGGAACAGAGACTTAAGCTCCTCTTTGAGAATGGATTTAAGCTCATCCGCTGTTTTCAGTTTTTTAGCTTTTTTGGATATTTTTTCCATGATTTCCATGGTGACATCCATGCCAAGATCCGACATGATCAATATTTCCTCCAACTCTTCAAGGAGGTCATCATCAATTTCCCTTTCCGAGGAAAACAGATCATTTACATCGGTGAGAAGGATTGCCCGGGTTTTGCTGAGTCCTTTTTTCAGACTGTTAAAAATTCCCAATATTTATGTCTCCAAACAGGTTGTATTTTTTAAAATTAAACACGCCATGTCATTTTCATATCATGAGTGGCCTAAAGATTCAAATAGCCATTGTATTCTTATCCATTCCTGGGAACTCCAGCCTTCGGGCTTGGAATATAAGTGTCGTCTATCATGTTTTTCTTGACAGAAACCCCGGTTTTTAGTTTACTTTTAAAAAATTGGAATATGTTCTTTGAGGTGTGTCTTCAGTGGGTGCTGAATGCTGGCACCTTCTTTTTTGTTTTTTTTGTCTTGTCCCTATGGACAAGGCTGTCATATTGACCCCCAATTAAAGGAGAAGTGTTTCATGAAGAAGAGTATATCTGTTTTACTTTCACTGATAGTGGGAGTGGTTTTCTTTGCAGGTACCGCATCATTTGCTGCGGATATCGAACTTGCTCAAAAATCCACATTGGAAAAAATCATCAAAAAAGGGGAGCTTCGGGTGGGGTTTGAGGCGGGTTACATGCCCTTTGAGATGACCGATAAGAAAGGTCGTTTTGTGGGCTTTGATATTGATATCACAAAGGAAATGGCCAAGGCGATGGGCGTTAAATTTGTTCCCGTTAATACTGCCTGGGACGGCATTATTCCCTCTCTTATCACAGATAAGTTTGATATCATTGCTTCTGGTATGACAGTGACACAGGAGAGAAATCTCAAGGTCGGTTTTGCCGATCCCTATATCATTGTGGGTCAGACCATCCTGTTGAACAAAAAACATGAAGGGGTTGTTAAATCTTATAAAGACCTGAATGATCCCAAGTACATTGTCACCTCAAAACTGGGCACCACCGGAGAGATGGCAGTGAAAAGAAAAATTTCCAAATGTACCTACAAATCCTTTGAAACAGAAACGGAAGCTTCCCTGGAAGTGCTAAATGGAAAGGCCGATGCCTTTGTCTATGATCTTCCCTTTTGTGTTGTGTTTATGGCAAATCAGGGTGAAGGAAAGGTTGTTTTCCTTGATGAACCCTTTACGTTTGAACCCCTTGCCTGGGCCATCAACAAAGGGGATCCGGATTTCATGAATTTTCTTAACAATTTTCTGCGTCAGTTGAAAAACGATGGAAGATACGACAAAATTTATAACAAGTGGATTCGCTCCACGGATTGGATGAAGAACGTTCAATAAAACTGCTCCGAAAAAGGGCATCCTTCATTCCTACTTTACACTTTCACAGGGTGACCAGCCATTTTATGGCGATTGTCCTTTAAAAAGTGTAAACTACTTTTGAGATCATATGAAGGATGCCCGAAAAAGTACGCGTATTTTCAAAAAGGTCAACGTCCCCTTCTGGATCAGAGATTCAGAAGGGGACTCCTTGGCAAAAAGTTGAACTTATCTACATCGCAACTTTCGGACTTCATCGCCGGTGGCCAGACCGGGTTTTTTTTGTTGTGTTTTTTCTTAAAACGTTATGGGTATCACCCCAGAAAATACAATAATCCAGTCACGATTCCATGCAACGGCACCCCATTACGAAATTTGAGTTTACAACGGGAGTTACAACCCATATGGAATCCACTTCCTCTCTACTTCAAAAACAGCAGAAAAGAACCTACTATATGTGGGTCATTGTCTTTTTTTTAATTATGGCCACCTGTGTTGGCAGTCTTTACTATTGCACCCTTAAAATTGATTATACCTGGCGGTGGTACCGTGTCCCCCAATATTTCTTTTTTAATGAAGAAATTGAGGTGCGAACAAATATCGCAGGCACCGTTGAGAGTATTGAAGATACCACAAACGGGACCCTCATCCGGATTAACGGTGATGATGGTGACAGTATTGACTATGCATATCCTTCCAAAGATGTCAGGATTTATGAGGGGGACAGTCTCTTTGAAGGAGATGTATTAGGCTCCTACCATAAATGGCAGGTGGGGATTCTGCTCCAAGGATTATGGCTCACTCTTAAGGTCAGTTTTGTTGCCATTATTTTTGGTATTCTCCTGGGGCTGTGTGCCGGACTTGCCAGAATTTCCTCCAACCCTGCGTTTAAATGGCTCGCCATCACCTACATTGAGCTGGTAAGGGGGTCGCCACTGCTGGTTCAAATTTTCATCTGGTATTTTGTGCTGGGAACCCTTGTGAATACGATGCTGGCCCAATATGGTATCACCCAAATTCCCCCTTTGTGGTTTGGTGTGGCATCCCTTGCCACATTCACCGGTGCCTATGTGGCGGAAATTGTTCGCTCCGGCATCCAGTCCATCCATAAAGGTCAGACAGAAGCCTCCCGAAGCCTTGGCATGACCTATGCCCAGAGTATGTATCATGTAATTCTGCCCCAGGCGTTTATCAGGATTATTCCCCCCTTGGCTGGCCAATTCATCAGTCTTATCAAGGATTCATCCCTGTTGGGTATCATTGCCATCCGGGAGTTGACAAAGGCAACAAGGGAGGTGGTCACCACAAGCCTTCAGCCCTTTGAGTTGTGGTTTGTCTGTGCCATACTCTATCTTGTGCTTACCTTTACCCTTTCCATGCTGCTACAATATCTTGAGAAAAGGATGATCCATTCATGATCAACGTTAATAATATATCAAAAACCTTTATGGTTCCCCACAGGGTGGATGCCCTTGTGGATGTTTCTGAAAACATTGCCCGGGCAGAAGTGGTGGTGGTTATTGGGCCATCCGGATCAGGTAAAAGTACCTTTTTGCGCTGCCTGAATCGTCTGGAAACCGCAGATAAAGGACATATTCTCATCGATGGGGTGGATGTCCTTCATCCCAAGACCGATATTAATAAAGTCCGGGCAGAAGTGGGCATGGTGTTTCAATCTTTTAATTTGTTTCCCCATAAAACGGTGAAAGATAATGTAAGTCTGGCCCAAAACGTGGTGAGAAAACGGTCTTCAAAGGAGGCAGAAGAGATCACCATGGCCCTTTTAAATAAGGTGGGTATTGCCGATAAAAAAAATGTGTACCCCGATCAATTGTCCGGTGGACAGCAGCAGCGGGTGGCCATTGCAAGAGCCCTTGCCATGAACCCCAAGGCCATGCTTTTTGATGAACCCACCTCTGCCCTGGACCCGGAGATGATCGGTGAGGTATTAGAGGTCATGAAGACCCTTGCCCGGGAGGGAATGACCATGGTGGTGGTGACCCATGAAATGGGATTTGCAAGGGAAGTGGCTGATCGGGTGATCTTCATGGATGACGGGAAAATCGTGGAAGAAGGGACACCGGAACACTTTTTTACCAATCCCAGCCATGATCGTACCAAGTTGTTCTTAAAACAAATTTTATAATAATTCATAAATTCATAAACCAAATTTTTCATACAACAAGAGATGACCCCCATGATCGATATGAAAAAAAATGATCTTGATATACTTTTGCACCGACCTGATGTTGCCCGGGTCATTGCCGATGTCAGTAGAGAAACAGAAAATCGGCGTTCCTATAAACCTCAGCCCTGCGGGGTGTTCAATGCGGATTCCATTGCCCTGGAATCCCAGGAACAATATGAGTTTTCCTTGAACAAAGAGGCCCTGAAAGCATTGCCGGATATTATAAACAACCATGTCCAAAAGCTGGTGGATGGGGAAACTGCTGATGCCGGGGACGCTGCTTTTTTTAAGAAAAAACGGCATATTGGTATTGTGTTTTCAGGGGGACCGGCACCAGGGGGGCACAATGTGATTGCCGGTATTTTTGATGCGGCAAAAAAGGCCAATCCTGATTCCAAGATATTTGGGTTTATTTTGGGACCCGATGGCATTCTTGAAAACCGATATGTTGAAATCACGGCAGATCTTGTGGATACCCATCGGAACATGGGCGGGTTTACCATGATTAAAACCGGTAGGAGCAAAATTGATACCCCTGGGAAAATGGAACTTTCCAGAAAGGCCTGCAAAAAACTGGGGCTGGATGCCCTGGTCATTGTGGGGGGGGATGATTCCAACACCAATGCGGCGTTCATGGCCCAGGAACTTAAAGCCGATGGCATTCAGGTACTGGGGATTCCCAAAACCATTGATGGGGATATCCAGGTGACTTCGGAATCCGGTGAAACCCTGTGTGCTGTCTCCTTTGGTTTTCACACAGCGGCCCGGGCGTTTTCCCAGAATATCAGCAACCTTTGCACCGATGCCAGTTCAGACCTTAAATACTGGCATATCTGTAAAGTTATGGGGCGGGTGGCAAGCCATCTGGCACTGGAAGCGGCATTGCAGACCCATGCCAACATCACCCTCATTGGTGAGGACCTGGCCGATTATGTGGATCAAGAGCGGGTCAAAGCCGCAGAAAAGGCTGGCATCGTTGATTACACGGCCTATGGCATCACCCTGCGGCATCTCTCCCGGCTTGTCTGTGAGGTGATTGTAAGCCGGGCGGCCCATGGAAAGAATTATGGTGTCATGATTATTCCCGAAGGGGTACTGGAGTTTATCAATGAAATCCAGACTTTCATCATCAAGCTAAACACCATCATCGGTGATTACAACCATATCCATGATTTGGATTTCCATGCTTCCTTTCCCAGCCTGGATGCAAAGGTTGACTATCTCAGGCGGCTGTCCCGGGGGATCAGCGAAAAGGATGCCTCCCCCATCTGGAATGCCAGGGATGATGAGTTGTTCAATGATTTGCCGTCCTTTTTCCAGGAAGGGCTGCTGGTGGAGCGGGATACCCACGGGAATTTCCAATTTTCCCAGGTGAAGACAGAAAAGATCATCATGGATATGGTAAAGGACTATCTGGGGATTCTCAAAGAAAAAGGAACCTACAAGGTGGGCATTGAGCCCGCTCTTTACCGTAAATTCATGGCAGATGCGGCCCTGGATGCCGATGTTTATGGTGAGGTACTGTTTATAAATTATGGTGGTACCGATCATCTTTTGGTGAAACCCACCATTATTTCCATGAAGACATTGAGACTTGCCCTGGAGGATGCCAATTTGGTTTCCCAGGAGGGGGATATCCCGACTACCCTGAAAGCCATCTACAAAAAATCGGTACCGGATTTTAAAACCCAGAACCATTTTTACGGGTATGATGGCCGGGGAAGTAATCCCACCCGGTTTGATTGTAATTACACCTATAATTTGGGCCTCACCGCCTTTGGGCTCATTGCCAATGGGGCCACTGGACAGATGGCTGTGATTCGAAACCTGGACAAAGAGATGTCAAAATGGGAACCTCTTGGTATTCCCATTGCCCGGCTCATGCATCTGGAAGAGCGTAAGGGGAAATTGGCCCTGGTCATGGAAAAACGCATTGTGGAATTGGACTCAACTGCCTTTCAGGTTGTCAAGGGGCTCCGGGAAGAATGGCTTGCCGCAGGGCCTGGTGGGGATCATTATCGGAAACCTTGCCCCATTGCCTTTAGTGAGGATGGGGATGATAATCGCCCCATTACTTTGACCTTGAACGCCTTAAAATAAGGATTTAATAAGAGTGTATCCTTTTTGCAGTATTCTCTCCCTTTCAAATTTCAAAAATGGTTTTGGGACGAGGTATTGAGCGGGCTCTTTCTCTTGGGTTAATCTAAAAAGGGTACACTTATTTAATAATACAATGGCATCATGCCGCCCCCAACCGGCTGCCCTGAACCGGAACGGGAACGTCGGGGGGTATTTTTGCCATTCCAGGCTAAACCACTATTGCCGCGGGCACCGTCCTCAAACAAAATCTGTGCTTCTTAACGCCTGGAAGGGCAAAAATCCTCCCCCTTTGGTTCCCAATGTTCCGATTCAGGGCAGCCGTCGGGGGCTCTGCTGTCGGTGCTTTGGTGCTACAGTTTCGTATGCAACAACGCTCATGGCAGAAAACCTACTATGAGAAAATAATGATGATAGGTGGTAAAAGGAGTTATTCTCTTTATACTGCCACTGATTTATTGAGAACTTGCACATGATTGTATAAAAAACGCCGGAGATGGACAAAATTTTGTTCATTTCCGGCGTTTGAATTTTAGGGTGTAGCCTGGCTTGCTTTTATAAGCCTTTTTTAGTCGGGGGCTGATAGGTACAAAGGGGCTCTTCTGCAAGATAATTGCCTGTGGCCTCAAAGGCTCTGGCCCTACAGCCACCGCACACCTTGCGGTATTCGCAGATGCCACATTTTCCATCCAGGTTGTCAAAGTCCCTTAATTTGTTAAATACCTCGGAATCTTCCCATACCTCTTTAAAGGTGTTTTTGGTGATGTCTCCGCAAAGCACATCCAGAAAGCCGCAGGTTTGAACTTCACCGGTGTGGCTGATAAAACAAAAACCTGTTCCGGCAAGACATCCCCGGGTGACGGCATCCAGTCCGTGGGACTCAAAGGTGACTTTTTTACCCTCTTCTTTGGCCCGCT
>CAYSSE010000103.1:0-13433 GCA_964433355.1 uncultured Desulfocicer sp. | reverse complement strand
ACTTTCACCCCATGGCGGAGACCCTCTATTACACCCTGCTTGATGACAATGAAACGGTGCTTAAAAAGGAAGAAATTTCCCTGAACCTAACCCCGTCCCTGTATGATCGCTTCGTTGAAAAGGGAACGCCCATCATATTATCAGATCCGGTGCTTTTCTATTTCAAGCTCTCTTCAAAGGTTGCATACATACAATTTTCATCTCCAAACCCACTGCTTGTGAATGCCCACAACAGACCCCCGCGCATGATGAAGTTAACCCGTGTACCGGAGGATTATTACCCGGGAACCGATGTGGAAAACAAACCGCAGGTCACATGGTTCCCCTTAAGCCCCCTGGAATTGAGTGGAAATTTAGCATCCCAGGCATCTATTGTTATCCGCACCCAGCCCCGGCCCCCTGAAATTAACCCGGACCTCTTCGCCGGTAATTTTAAATGGGAATCCTTTGAACCCGAAAACAATGAAAAAGGGCATTATCTACTGGTGCCATCGGAGAAAAAATCATATCAACGGGATGCCTCCCTTGTGTCAAATTTTAAGGCCGTCACTCTCAATCAATCCACAAAGGTAAATTTCAAAGCCCCGGGCCAGCTCAGGGCCATGAGACCCCGATTGATCTTTTATCAAAAAAAGGGGTCACAGCCCTTTAACCTCAAGGTCTCCATGGATGGAAAAACCCATTACGAAGAGGCACTCATGGGTCGCACCGGTAGCCTAATACTGCCGCCTGTTTCTCCGGGAGACCATGTGATAACCCTTAACACGTCTGCCCCCATTAACGCCTTTGTCAATCTCATTCGTTCCCGGGATGCTGGATATCACCTCCGATTTGCCCACCGCTTGACCCCCAGGGGGATGACCCTGGACTACACCAAGGTATCCAGTGGGGATGAAACCTTGTCCCTGGCCCTGTTTTTTCCCAGAACCACTGCACAACGATTACAATTGAACATTGCCATTGAAGATCACTCACGGGGCAATGATGGCCCCTCTAACAACCTGACCCAGCTTAAAAGACGATACAGTGTCCGATCCGACAACAATGGTCCGGTCTATGTTCTCAACGCATCCACACACACGCTGGGATCCTGGCAGCAATGCTTTGTTCCGCTGCGATCGGACCTGAAACCTGGCAGGTACACCATTAGAATCGCTCTGGAAAAAGGGCCTGAAGGGTATCTGGTACCCTATAGAGTCACACCCGGCAGTCATCCCCAGCGAAAACTCTTTCGGGAGGCAAAACCATGACGCGCAAATCCATACAATGGAAAATAATAATTATGACCCTTTGTCTGTTCCAGGCAAATTTTTGTTTCAGCAACGATGCATATCTTACCATGGAGGCATACCTCAATCAGGCAAGAACGGATAACAATTTTGTGTCTCCATCTCCGGACGCGTTGGACCGGATGGAAAAATTGTTTTACCGGCTCTTAAAAGGAGAGCGGGGTAACCCCATCGTCCAGGACTGGAAAGCGCTGCATTTTTCCATGGAGGACATAAGGTGTGCAGACAAAACCTATGTGCTTCTTATTGAAGAGGCACCCCATAGAACCGGTCGGGGGATGTATCTTTTCCCACAGGTCCCCCAGGGAAATCAGGTACTGATGATTCCCCACGGGCTCCATGATTATTATACCAGTGACATTGGCATCCAATTGACACTGGAAGGAAACTTTGCAGCCACCGTATTTAATTCAGTGCATCGGTATGGAAACAGAAAAAAAAAGTCCCAAAAGGCAAAGGGACAGGGAGCAGATGAGGAACCAACCGCTGGCATGGAAAAAACCTGGGACATGGCCGCCCTTCCTGACACCTGTTTTACGGCATTCACCCAGGCCTTTATCAGGGCTTTTCCCCGGGGCACCCTTCTGCAGCTTCATGGGTTTTCTTCCAAAAAAAGAAAAACCCGGAAGGGCAGGGAGTCGGATCTTATTATCAGTGCTGGCACCAGAAAGACAACCTACCAGGCCAGCCGATTGCAAGCGTGTCTTAAACAAAAAATCCCAGGAAAAATCCGTCTTTATCCAGATGACGTCCAAGAGCTTGGCGGCACCCGAAATATCATTGGCGCCATCCTCCGGGCCTCCGATCACAAGGGATTTATCCACATTGAAATAAACAGTTCCATGCGAAAAAAAATCAAAAACAACCCGGAAATAAGGGGATGGTTTTTAAATTGCATCACGGCACTTTAAAGGTAAATATTCGACCAGCACCCCATCTTCACCTATTTTGGCCTGCTCACATAGCATTAGTATGCTACGCAGTCCCAAATAGGCGAATATGGGGCACTGACCAAACATTTACATTAAGTACCCACACATATATTTTTCAGTATTATATGAGCATATATCGTTGATATATCTGAATTTTATTCAGAAAAACATTTGCTCGGGTACTTACCAAACCGAACATTTACCTTTAAAGGTATGAATAGAATGGGAAAAAGGGGTACTGGATGTTGATTTACAACTATTGGCAGCTTCTTTCTTATGCGTTGTCAAAACATATGAGCTTACGATCCCCAGGGCATGGGCACCGTTCATCCCCCCATGAACGTCATAACCATGCCCACAAAGAGACCCCTCCCCTGAAAAAACAGATCTTGATCTTTTTATTGGGGGTTGTCTTTTTTTTCACCGGCACTATTGACACCCACGCGTATGTGGATCAGATGCAACTGGATCTCTTAACCCATTACGAATTACCGTTGAGATGGGACAATATCCAAAGGAGGGCAGGTCTGGTTTCCGGCCCTGATCCAGGGTACAGCATGAAGTATGGGATGCACCTTATCCCCCTTGAACCCGGGGAAGCCGTCAAGGTAAAAATACCCGAAAACACCCTGTTCCGGGTCTTTTCCCCGGACAATTGCGCCCCCCTTGATCCGTTAAAATTTTCCATTTCCAATGGAACCGGTCTCCACGCATTTCTTGCTGTTCCCATGACCCCGGACAACCGTTCTGCCTTAATTATTCCCCCGACGGATGATCCGTCCATGTGCCGCATCTTCCTTCCGACCCATGCAAAAAGCGGCTTAAAGATTGCGCTGTTCACCTCAAGACAGGAAACCCTGAAGACCCTTG
The DNA here is from genome assembly GCA_964433355.1 of uncultured Desulfocicer sp. Lineage (GTDB taxonomy): Bacteria > Desulfobacterota > Desulfobacteria > Desulfobacterales > Desulfobacteraceae > Desulfocicer. Next base: position 10,342 of record CAYSSE010000103.1, on the reverse strand, counting down.
CCCCCTTTAGAACGCTTCTCCCCCTTGACGGGGAATCTGTGACTATCTCACAAAAAGAGACCCCGGGGACAAAACAATTCTGGCACGTCAACACGGACACCCCCGTGGGATTAAACCTGGAGGGGCCTGCCCGGATTGCCATTGAAACCCGCTTTTTATACCCTCCCCTGGAGCAATCCCGACGAACCCGATATTTTTTACAAGTTTCAATGGACGATCTCCCCTTTGCCACCCTGAATTTTGAAACGCCACCGGAGACATCAAAAAAAATTTTCATGGAGGGGACTGCCCTTGTGTGTGGACGGGTTCAATCCGCAATTTTAAACATTCCCCAGGGAGCCCATACCCTTAAAATTACCCCCCGTTCTGATCTTATTGTGCGCGTTCTCAAACAAGATGATCCCGATTATCTGTTTTCAAAATTCAATGCACCCGTATCCTATGAGGCCACCAGGGATAAATTGATGTCCCCCAAAAATCTCAACATCCCCGGGGACAACCCATCAGACCCCACCCCGCTTCCCCCCCTACATGAAATAGACACCATTGCCCAACAAATGGTGCGGGACAATGCAAGGCCCCAGGGAGGACTGGCCGGTGCTTTTTTAATGAACCAACAGGCCCAAAAACGACCCGATGCCCCCGGTATAAAAAAAGTGGCAAGAGATCTATATGCCGCTCATACCTTTTTCCGTGACCTGCTGCCGTGTACCAAACCCGGAATGGATTCCCAGAAATCCTTCCGATTTATACTGCCCCGGCTCAAGCGAGGGCAGGATCATAATATGACCGTGGCAACCCAGCACGCAGACAGACTTTACAGCCTGGTTCAGGCTATCGAATTCTTGAAAATACCCACCGATGAAGCCCGGCCCCTGGTTTACAGATTCCCCAGAAGAACCGCCCCGTCCAGACTTCGCATCATGGTTGCCCCCCAGGATGTCTCTCAGAAATTTTTCATCAAATTCAACAACCGCCCCCCCCAAGCCGACCCCAAAGCACCGGTTCTGACAACCACCCAAAGTCTGTCCTCCCAATCCCCGGCACCCCGCATCCAAGACCCAACACCCCATTCCCAGGCCCAAATCCCCATCACCTTCACAGTGGCCCCCTGCTATGAAGCCCCATCAGAAGCCTTTCGCATCACCCCGGCAGAGGCGGGACTGGCACTGAACATGCTTCGACACCGCCCGGGATTTCACCTGAAAAACAGGGTGCCTGAACCAGAAAAGACCACCTGTCCCCCCACACAACAATCCCCGGCCCTCCCGTTGTCCAAAAACAAGAAGACCTCCGGCCATCACACACCCCATGAAAGTATGGACAACGCGTCACCATGCAAAAACAGCCGATATTTTGAAGAAACCGCTTTGTACCTGGATCCCTTCATTAAACCCGCTTTTATTGAGCTGCCCCTTCCAACGAATGTGGATGGATTTACCCTGTGGGGGGAGGATTCAGCAGGCATGGCAGCGGTTCAGTATCTTGATTCCCTGCCATATCGCATGTCTGAATCAGAATACCTCCAGGCCGTTAAAACAGTCGAACCGCCCCAGCATCTCTTTACTGAATTTGTGGCCTTTCTCTCTTCCGGCCAGGGGGGGGATGACACGGCCACCTCCCTTAATGGCATGGTGAAAAATGATTTAAAAAACCATTGGACCCCACTGGTTCGCATGATACGTGCCAATGCTGCTTTGTTCAGTGCCGGGCCGGAGAAATCGTTGCCAGCCCCATCAACCAGGCTCTCACAGGACAGCATCCCCCTCTTAACAAAAAAAGCCCAGGATCTGGAAGCACAGCATCAGCCCCTACCTGCCCTGGAAAAATGGTCGGAACTCTTTTACAATACCACCGGAAAAATCAGAAGTGATGCCGCCTTTAAAATGGTGGATCAACTGATATTACTGGGAGAAACCTATCTGGCAGAGTCCCTGCTCAGACAATTGTTTTTAAAATCACCCCCACCTGCTTCAGAACAGGCTTTTCAGCGTCTTGTTTCCTTTTACCAAAAAGGGGGTGCCGACAAACAGCTTCTACCCCTCTATTCGGCAAAAGCCGTGCGTTACCCCACCCCTGATAATTTAAAAACGCTTTCAGAACAATTACTTAAAGAGGAACACTTCTTCCATGCCATGATGCTGGCATCAACCATTCCCCATCCCGTTCAGCCACCCACCGTTCTTTTAAAAACAGCTGGCCAACTGGGTTGGTTTAAGATGTATGTGGATCAGCTTAAAAAATTAAGTGATCCAAAGGACATTGCATACTGGCAGGGCATGGGACTTTTATATCAATTTCAATATGATAAAGCCGGTGATCTACTTAAAAATGCCGGTAAACAAGGGGCGGATCTTAAAACCGCTGTGCTGAAAGGCCTGGCCATTCACGACCTTCTTTTTTCCAGGGATAAAGAAAAACGAATACAGGGAATTCTGGCCTGGGAGTCATGGACTGCGGATCTGCCCGGAGATCATAGCTGGCAGAATGCATCCCAGGGGGTTCTGGATTATGATGGAGCGGTAATGGTGTACAGTGAACCAAGGGATCTTTATTCCAATGCCTTCCGGGCCACACCTTCAAAACCGGTGAAAGCACGGTTTTATGGCCCCTTAAAATTAAAAATAACGGCAAGAGTCTTACATGGGAAACAAAATGCTCTGCCGGTGAACGGTTGGTTCAACATAAAACAGAACGAAACAAATCATGAGGTGCCCATTGTAAACAACCTGCCGGTACAGGGGTTGACACTGGTCGGAGAAAAGGATCTTCTGCCGGGACGCAGCATCACCCAGGAGATCCATCTTGGCCCGGGTGTCAATGAAATTGAAGTGGATACCCGCATTGATCTCATTGCCACCTTTCATATACGAAGACCTGTCATGCCCCTGGCAGGGATGCTTCCAAAATTAAACATGGAAACGGTGGAAGCCATTATGAAGGGAGATTTTAAAACAACCTCTGGGCTGTTGCCCAATACCCCCTGCAATGCCATTTTAAATGACAGTCTAAGCTTTACGCCCCCGCTGTTAAATATAGAACTTATGGAGAAGCACCAGAGTGACAGGGCAATGGCCATACACCCGATGTTAAATATGGAGCTGCCTGCCCCGCCCCCAATGCCACAAATTAACGACAATTCCAGTTCAAAGCTATCTTCATCCTTGTTCACACCTTCCCGGCTGCAAAAATTTTTCAAAATAGAACCCGTGCTAAACATTGAAGTGTTCCGACACGCCAGGGGAAACCATCACCGGGCACCCTGCACCGCCAACGGTTCTGTGAACATCAACGCCCCTCCCACCCATGAACACGTCTCCCAGAAAAACCTATCCTGTGATCCTTCCCGTCATATTCGGCAATCCTATTTTCCAATCCCCTCCATCTCCTGGGATGCCCTGAACAGCAGACGTCATGACATCCCCATGGAAAAAAACCAAAATCCCCTTCGGCACAGGGAAAGTCCCGGTGAAAAAGAAAAAACATTTAAAAAAATGATAGCGCTGGTAAAGGCCGCAGAAGAAACCCCTGAAAATATTCTATCCATTGAGGCAGATGCCCAGCGACTTTTTTCAAAGCACCCACATATACCGGGCCTTGGCTCCCTTCTGGAAAAAATCACCACGAAAACCACCTGGAAACCCGTGTCCATGATTCAAGCCAACGCTGGAATTATCCCCCTTCCCATGGAAACATGGCAGCCGGAATCAGAGACCCTCCGCGTTCGAAAAGCGCTGTTTCCCACAATTTTCATGGGAGAGCAGGTCATCACCAAGGAAAATGATCTGGTATTTTTCATGAATAACATCAAGCCGGTGATCATCAAAGCAACCCTCTCCGCCATTGACCTGGCCATTTTGCAGCCTGCCCCGATGAAATTCTTTTATCAGATAGATGATCACCCACCAAAATTTGTCACCCTTCTACCTGATTTTCCCGACTATCGGCTTTCAGAACATGTTTCAACGGGAGAGCATCGCCTGACCCTGGGCATTGTGGAAAGTTATTCAAATCAGTTCTTAAAGGTAAAATTTTGCGAAACAAGATCCGGCACCGGCACCTGTGCAGACGTCCAGCTGGATAAACTACCCCGCCGGTTCTTTTACACGGCAACCCATAAAGACCCCATCATGGTAAACGTTCTGGGGCCTGCATGGATACGCATTGACCAGCGCAAACAAGAAGATACCTGGACACGCTATCAATATATTAAAAAGGGGTGGCAACGCCTTGCCCTGACACCGGACAAAAATGAAAAAGAGGCCCTGTTCCGGATCCACCAGCGAACAAAAACAACCACTGTCCCTGATTCCAAACCGGTACGGCCCGTCAGAATCAGTTATGATGCTTTACCCCCTCCCCATAAGGAATTTAAATCGGAAAAACCCGTTAAAAACATCTGGTTCCACGACGCTTATCCCCTAGGCTCCCAGGAAGATGGCACATGGTCTTTAACCGCAAGTTATAAAAAACCCTTCAGCCTCCAGGAAGACAGTGATGTGGAAAGCCAGGACCACCAGTATGAAGTGTCCGCCAGCCATTATTACCATGCCGATACACTGCCAGGCTATTTTAAGACATCCTTTCTAAGTCGATTTAAAGAACAGGACGCCCCAACCCTGGGGATTCTGGAAGATTTCTTCTATTATCCCGAACGAATTCCCCTGGGCCTGAATATAACGTCCAGTCTTTACATGCAAAAACCCGATGCACACCGTTTTGACTTTTTTGAATCAGGCACTGGAGAATATGCAGGCCTTGTCAAGGCAAGGCTTTTTCAAAATAGATCCCTGGGTCCCAAGTTTTTCCATATTCCCTCTTTTTCGCTTTTTGGAAGAATCTTGAGCATGGACGATGCAGACGAGTACCCCGATCACCCGGTGGATAATGATGTCTTCAGCACCTATAAAAATGACCACAAAGCAGGTGCCAGTGTGTCAGAGTATGCAGCCTTCACACCCTGGCTGGATACGGTGTGGTTTTTACAGAGCGCTTTAAACAGCAATGAAAACTTTAACCTGTTCAGCCCGGACAATGTAAAAATCCAGGTGGGATGGAAACAGCTTCTTGGCAATTTAAATGCACAGGTGAGATATCGACACGCCTATTATTTTTCAGACGATGATAGAGATCATGATATTAAAAGAAATCACATGGATCTGGATCTTCTATGGAATCAGTGGATGCCGGATCAGCGACGGCTGACCCTGGGCCTTGAGTTTTCCCAGGATCTGGATAACAACGAATCCTCCATTCTGTTTTCATTGTCCTGGTTTTTCAGCCAAGGACGGGGATTAAAAGATATCAGGCCAGGGGATCTTGATTTTTACACCCTTCACAAACGAGATATACCACAAACAGAAAACAACACCATATGGACTGATTAGACCTAAATTTTTAAATCTTTACATGAAATTCCGTCCACAAATTGGACTCATGAGTGTTTCAACTTTCGTTGTGGGCAGGCCAGCTACCGGGGGTGGCATAGTACCATTTTCATTGGCAGTAAATTTAATTTAAGAAAATAGGGTTATGAAACAACTTAAAAAAGAGATAATCCAGATTTTTGATGCAGACTTATCCACACTGGATAACAAGCTTTTTAAAGAGAATATTGATGAGTTCACAAAGGCATTGCTAAAAAGGCTTGGGCGGGGAAATAGACCGGAACATACCACTGAAAAAACCTGGCTCTCATATCAGAGCATTAATTTTCTTGTGGATACCGTTAAAGGAGAACTGGATCTCATACAATCGTTGCATGCGCTACAGTCAGATTTTAACCAGCAATTTGCATCCTCAAACACAGAAAACGAAAAAAAAGAGTTGATCCTTCAGTTTGCCTTGGAGCTGGGCGCCTCTTCTGCGGGAATCAAAGCAGACAAACGGGCCTTTAAACGGTGGTTTGGCTATGATGTGGTGGTGGAACGATGCCGTCGCAGGATCTCCCACGCCGAGTACCGGCTTGTTTTTCTACTCAACCGATTCGGGGTGGTAACCTCAACCCTGCTGGGCAACGCCGGGGATGAGACAGAACAGGAACGACTGCTCAATCATATTAATATTGAAAAAACCCTGAAACCCCTGCTGGCGTATAATGGGGATGAACGGGTGAAAATAGAGACCTTTCGATGCATGAGCCGAATCATCAAACGTCTTCCCCCCCCCATCAAGGATCAGCACATAGAAGAGGGCATTATTACCTTTATCTACAGGGCATCGCTGGATATTCGTCAGCAGGTATGGATTCAATGCGAGGCCTTTGATTTTCTCTCATTGCTGGACCCGAAATCTTTTTTCCAGGCGGCGACCCGGCGGCTTTTCAATTTAACCGATGGGGATGATCTTTTTGTTCGCAGAAAAGCAGTCCAGCTTCTGGAGGATCACATTGACAATGAAAAAGAGATTAAAAAATTTCTGCCAACCATCTCCCGGGACATAAGCCCCTTTGTAAGACAGGCCGTACCACCGATACTCATCGCATTTATCATCAGGCACAAAACTCAAAACGAGGATATCATCTCCTGGTTGCGTCATATGATTCTAAAAGATATCTCCCCACAGGTGCGGGCTGCCGCCCTGGTATCTGTGGGATCATCCGAGGAACTGTTGCACTTCTTTCCCCATACGATTTCGGATCTGATGTTTGATCATTTTTCAATGGAAAAGGACGACTTTGTCCTCCGGGTGGGATTTAAGATTGTATATGATATTATGGAAGATTTAATAGACACCGACGTCCCCGGTGGCGCAGATGAATTCCTGGAAAGGCAACTACCGGTTATCATAAATATTCATCAACAGGCACACTCCCTGTCGGTGCGGCGGTGGGCTGCCATGGCACGGGAGAAACTCATTTTTCAAGTTGATCCCCAGGCCAGGATGTTGATGAAAAAATTAAAGGACGTGATTCCACAAATTAAACCCGGAAAGAGAAAACATCTTCCCCGGGCCTGGTTTGCAGATATGGACGAAGCGCATGTCTGTCGAATACTTTCTGTGCTTGCCCATGAAGATTTCAGCTTGGGACTTACGAAAGGGATAACCGGCACCTGGCTGTTCCGGGGGGATCGATTTGGATTCCGGATGTGGCGATTTTTACATGAATTTTTCTCATCCTCCCCGGACAAGAGACAGGGCTTCAGCCATGTCACCGGCAGAAAATACAGTTCCGATTCCAGGGCACCCTCTGCCATTGGCAGCGAACTCACCCAGACCAAAGTACCTGGAGAACCCCTTTATTTTAACACCGAATCGGGATGGCGACCCTATTTACCCCTGGTGGATGAAGCCGTCTCCTGTTCTAAAAAATTATTATCAAACAAACCCGTTCAAATATTCACCTCAGAGGGCGTGACACGCATGGCTCCCCCCCGGGGGATCTTCAAAAGCATCATCGCCTTTGTCTGCCTGACACTGGGATTTGTAAAATATACAAATTTAAGAAATTGGCACGAAAACAGCCAGTCTCCCCCCCATGGATATGTCAACGCCTTAAGAAAATTGGGATTTGTCATACAGTTTAACGCATTTAAAGACAGGACTCCCGAAAAGGATGAAGACGCTTCCGTGGCACGATTTTTCTCATATGGGCTGCCATTGTTGACCCCCGAAATATGGACTCATTTCAAATATTATTTTTTTTCAGCCTATGAAAATTCTTTATATGAATTGGGCCTTTTTACGGTTGCGCTTCTTGCCTTTTTTATCCTTCGCCACTTGTATCTGAGCTATGCGGTGTTAAAAGCCAGGAAAAACATCACCCTTGTCATCGGGGGGTGGGGGACCCGGGGAAAATCCGGTGTGGAACGTCTGAAAGCCGCTGTAATTGAAGCCCTGGGCCATGGATTTGTAAACAAGACCACCGGGTGTGAAGCCATGTTTCTCCATGCGGTTCCCTTTGGAGAAACCCGGGAAATGTTTTTGTTCCGGCCCTATGATAAGGCAACCATATGGGAGCACCACAATATAATCTGCATGACCTGGAAATTAAAGTCAAAAATATTTCTATGGGAATGTATGGCCCTGACCCCTCCCTTTGTATCTGTATTACAGCAGAACTGGACCCGGGATGACTTTTCCACCATCACCAACACCTACCCGGATCATGAAGATATCCAGGGCCCGGCAGGCAGAGATATTCCCCAGGTGATGACCAATTTTATTCCCCAAAAGGGAACGCTCATTACCTCGGAAGAGGATATGAAACATATTCTTACGGAATCGGCAAACCGCAAAAAAACAAAAATACACTACACCGGTTGGCTGGAGGCAGGCCTGTTGACACCGGATGTCCTTGGCAGATTCCCCCATGAGGAACACCCCAACAATGTGGCGCTGGTACTCAAGCTTTCCAAAATGCTGGACATTGATCCGGACTTTGCCGTCCGGGAGATGGCGGACCGGGTGGTACCGGACATTGGGTCATTGAAAATTTTCCCCAGTGCACCGATTCGGAGAAGACGACTGGAGTTTATCAATGGCATGTCCGCCAACGAACGCTTTGCCACCATCAGTAACTGGAGACGGACGGGGTTTGAATCCCACGATTATGAAAAACAGCCAGGCACCCTCATCAGCACCCTGGTGAATAACAGAGCAGACAGAATCCCCAGAACCCGGATGTTTGCCACCATTATTGTTGAAGACTTGAGTGTGGACTATCATTTTCTGATCGGCTCTAATCTCAAGGGGCTCATGGGTTTTATCAACACGGCCTGGGACGAGTACCTGGAAAAAATCAGTTTACACCCAGGGGAAAACACGGACGCGGAGTCCTCCCTTGATGTGTTCCGCTCCATGGTCCGGAGAATGAAAATGCCATTGAATTCCCAGACCATTACCCATCGCCTGAACGCCATATTGCTGGGGATTGGGGTTAAATTAAGTGACAAAGAGGTGGAAGAAGCATTGGAGGACTCCAAGGTATTGCTGGAAACACTGGTGTCCGCACAGCGGGAAAAAGAGGCCGGAGAAATAATAGAGCAGATTGAAAAATTGAAAACCGCATTAAAAGCCGTTGTCGTGTTTGAGGAAAAACTCACCAAAGAAAAAAATGTAAAAAATCTTGATACAGAATTTAAGACGCTGATCACCCAGTGGTTTAAACAAAAAATCATACTGATTGAAAACCTGCATGTCAGCGGCAACCAGATCATTGATACCATCTGTCGTCATACCCCCCCGGGTCTGTTGAACAAAATTATGGGGATGCAGAATATCAAAGGCCCGGGTCTTGATTATGTGTACCGATGGCAGGCCTGGGAAAAGTGCTATCTGGCCGGCCAAAAGCTTTTAAATGAAAGGCAGCCGGAAATTTTTGAGCAGGGGTTTAATGAATTGAGCGCATTCCTGGATTATGGCATTTTATGTGAAGATTACCTGGAGGAGATCCTGAAAAAAGCCGAAGGTATGGCCATTGCTCAGACGGAAAGATACCAGGCAGGTTTTTCCCTGGTGAGATCCAACCTTCACAATGCCATGATTCAAATTAAAGAAACCCTGAAAAGTGTTGTTCCCAAAAGCAACATGAAGACAAAAGTTGCAGGAATTCTGGAATCCATTCTGGACGCCGGAGATGCAGTCAAACGGCGCAAGCGGGCCAACTTGATTTATAAAGACCTTATCAATGAGCGCATCAGCCATGACAGGGCCGCCATTGAACTCAAAAAGCTTAACCAGCGCCAAAAAGGGGGATGGTTTGCAGGGTAAATTCAAGGGGGCGCATTCCCATTTTCCCGGTTGGAGAGTTAACTCTTTGATTTATCAAGGTATTTTATTTTGTATCAATGGATAAAGGCTTAATGAAATCAATGGGTTATGTGATGGGCCGGGAAAATGGGAATGCGCCCATTCAAGGCTGGTAAATATGGGGCACTGGCCAAACATTTGCATTACCAACCCGAATATTTACCGAGGTGGGTCATATACCCTTTAAAACAAAGCGTCTTAGCACTACAGCGACACTTAAATGTTCACATGAAAAACGTAAATTGTTTTACCAATGATTAATGCTGATTAAGCTCGTGAAAAATAAATTACATATGGTTTTAAGTCAAAGTGACGCTGTAGTATTAGGATGCTTGATTTTTAGAGGTTAAAAGTTTAATATCCACATAAAAATCCGGCATCCTTCATATGACCCCCAAAGTACTTTACAGTCTTTTGGGAAAAGCCCCTAAAAATGGGAAATGCCCTACGAAAGTGTAAAGTACTTTTCAAGGATGCCAAAAATCCTTGAAAACATACCAGTTTAAGGTTAACCGCCATTTTGATCTGCAACGAGCTAAAGGAAAGCTATAAAAAAATATGCAAGGTTCAGAATTCAATAAAATCCTTATTG